>CAMYMO010000076.1 GCA_947259425.1 uncultured Ectothiorhodospiraceae bacterium
GTAATTTATAAACTTCTGCGCTACCGGTTACTGCATTTACAAATTCAGTTTTAACCTGTAATGATTCAATAATGGAAATCAACGGTACTACATATGTCTCATCGCCAACCCGAACAAGCTGTCCGTCAAGAATCGCTAGCGTTAACGGCAAGCGAATGGTGAAAACCGATCCCATGCCTGGCGTTGAACTAACATCAACAGTTCCGTTTAGTCCGCGTATATTCCTTCGCACAACATCCATACCGACTCCACGACCTGATACATCACTTACCACGTCAGCAGTTGAAAACCCTGGCTGGAATATTAGATCATTTACTTGCTCGGTCGATAAGGTGTCACTGTCTTTCACCAGACCATTATCTATAGCTTTTTCTAAAATCTTTTTAGAATTTAGCCCGGCACCATCATCTTTGATCTCAATAACGATGTTGCCTCCCTGATGAAATGCATTAAGTTCTATTGTTCCAGTTTCCGATTTACCTGCCTCAGCTCTCACATCCGGCATTTCTATTCCGTGATCCAGTGAATTACGAACCAGGTGCACCAATGGGTCACCAATTTTTTCCATCACGGTTTTATCTAACTCTGTCTGTTCGCCGGTTAGTTTTAATTCAATACTTTTACCAAGTTGATTACTAAGATCACGAACCAGGCGTGGAAAACGTTGAAACGCAAAACTGATTGGCATCATACGAATGCGCATAACATTCTCTTGCAACTCGCGAGTGTGTTGCTCTAACTGCGCCAATCCATCCTGTAATCGTTCCAGGGTGTCTTGATTGAATTCTTCAACATCATGTAATTGATGCAACATCGACTGGGTTATCACCAACTCACCAACCATATTTATCAAGTCATCAACCTTATCAATCCCGACACGAATAGAGGTTTGTTCTTTACTTGCACTACGACGGTCGGCTACTCGACGTTCTTTTCCGGTGTCTTCCGTTGTACGCCGCTCAGGGTCAACATATTCTTCGCTAACGATTATCGGCGAAATTTTTAGCTCACACTCATCATCTACCCAGGCAAATACATCTTTGATAACTTCCTCATTCGCCTCAGTTTTGAGTGTTAATCTCCAGGACAAGTAACATTTTTCAGTTTCTATATCTTCTAACGACGGCAATTTTTCGTCATTTATTTCTATGCTTAATTCACCGAGCTCATCTAACTCGCGAATCATTCGCACTGGGTCATTCCCCGTTTTCATCATGCCTTCGAAGGGAGTAAAGTCGATAATCCAACCGTTTCCGCTATTATCTTCTTCACTTCCAATACTAGATGGTTTTGATGCATCGTCCACAGCTAGAGGCGTTTCTGCTGAACCCGCAGATAACAAATCAGTTAATTGTTTATGTGACGATGCGATACGATCATGATCTAATTCTCTACTATCTTGTAATGCATTCAACATCTCACGCAATACATCAACTGACTGCAACATTAAATCAACTGAGCACTGACTAACATCACGTTTACCATCGCGCATTTCATCGAGTAAGGTTTCTAATACGTGTGTATAATCAGCAACGGAACTTAGACCGAAGGTTCCACTTCCCCCTTTTATGGAATGTGCTGCACGAAATATTGTATTAATGGTTTCCTTGTCTGCTGAACCAATATTAAGGTTTAACAGTTCAGCCTCCATAATGTCGAGACCTTCAAAACTTTCTTCATAGAAGGTTTGCAGGAATTGTGAAATATCAATCGACATGCCTGTCCTCGTAGATCCAGCTAACCAAGAACCTTCTTGATTGTGGTCAGCAACTGGTCCGGATTAAAAGGTTTAACTATCCAACCAGTTGCACCCGCCGTTTTTCCTTCTGCTTTTTTGTCACCAGTGCTTTCAGTGGTCAGCATCAAAATGGGGGTAAATTTATAATTTGATAATGTTCGAAGCTCTTTGATTAGCGTAATACCATCCATAACTGGCATGTTTACATCAGAAAGCACTAAATCAAACTTCCCACCTTTAGCGATATCCAATGCTTGTTGACCATCAGCAGCCTCCTCTACGTCATAACCCGCACCTTTTAGCGTAAAGGTCACCATTTGTCGCATCGATGCTGAATCGTCTACTGCTAGAATCCTGGTAGCCATGAACAAAAAACTCCTTCAAAAAATATCCAATTACGTAGAATAATCTTGCCTTACACGTAAAAACGAAAACGAAGCCCTAAAATTTTTAAAATGTCTTACCTAATGCTCATTTCACTCTGATCTGCAGAGTATATTAACCATTATTAATATACGTCTATGTAGTTAAAATTGACACAAAAATGAGGCTCTATGGAGCTTTATCGACTAGTAAGATATGAGCTTTAGCGTTTATCACTAAAACGAAACAATTTTTAAGATGGAAACAATCAGGCATAAAAATCGATGACACCATTACCTGAAATAGACTGTATTTCCTGTGTATCAGTGGTATTTTCAACCTCAGAACTTGGCTCACCCGAGACTTGTTTTGATTCCGATTCTTCACCTTGTTTAGTTTGCTGTTGTCCGTGCTGAGATACATTTACATCGGTCAACTCGAGGCCGTTTTCGGCTAACATCTCACGTAAACGCGGCAGTGCATTATCCAATACATCTTTTACCTCAGTATGGGCTGTATTGAATTGTATACTGGCCTGATCACCTTGCATCTGCACTCTTACCTCTAACATACCTAACTCAGGTGGATTTAATCTGATTTCGGCCTGACGCAGTCCTTGTGAAATCATCCAATTTATTCGATCACCAACTTGTTGATTCCATTGGGGTTGATTCAAGGTGGCCGTCATAGGTTCTGGCGAACGTGAGCTTGCTGACAAGACATTTGAAAATTCTGTGACCCCCTGTAACCCCATTAGCATTTGATTTGGTTGTTGGCTTGTTAAACTCGCTAACGTATCTACAGGTACTGATGAGTTTTGAGGTGATAACGTGGTCAGCATTTCTATCGGCTTGCTCATCTCGACCTTCTGCAGGGCTAATGCTGTTATATCCTGCGGTAATAACGCATTCTGCTGCGTCATATTATGCAGTTGCTTCTGCGATTGTTGTATGGCTGGGGCGAGTGAGTTTGCATACTGAGTTCCTGACATCAAGACCTGCTTTCCGTCTCCCTGAAAAGCGATTGCTGATGCACCATCCTGATCAGCGTGTGCGCTATAACCTGAAATCGTTAGTAACGGCGAGTTGGACGGCAAACTATTGCCGTTATATTGCAGATTTGCCGTAGCTAGAGGATCATTAACCGCTGCAACTGGCGTTTCCAGTTCAGATATTGGAGTAGTGAACATCGGATCGGTTAATTCAAGCAGCTCTGCTGGATTACCCGTCATTGCACTCGTTGAAGATCTTGATGCGAAATTCATATCACCAAAAAGTGATGCAAAATCAGAAGCTTCTGAATCATCTACCGTATTTGACAATTGATTAGACGGTGCCTGGCCTGCCTCCATAGGCATACTTCCCGCTAACAAAGATGATACGAACTCGGACATACAACTCCCTCAAATGGGTTCCAGTTTCAAGGGTAAAGTTGCAATGCTTATGCCAGAAATAAGCTTCGGGCTAAGTAGATGATTCCTGATTTAAATAATTTAGGTTTCTTTGGCTTTAGCGTGGGCATTATTGCGATCGTCGATTTCTATCTGATCCTGTTGATCTTTGGCACTTCGTTCATTGGCGACAAATTTCTCAACTGTTTTGTCATAAATTCGAGTTTCCTTGTATTTCCCTTCCCATGTTTGTTTCTTACGACTGTGATCCTGTTCTGCAAGAATAACGGTCTGTTTTTGTTGTTCAATGGCGACATCGATTTGGCTGATAAACTGCTGAAACGACTGCATAGCATTGCTATTTATTCCTGATGATCCAGACTGATAGAATTGCTGGGTATATTCATCTCGAAATTTCTGTAACTCTACCAAACGTGACCTCTGCGCATCGAGGTTACCGACAGAACGTCCAAGATTCTGGGCCGCAAGGTCCTCATGACGCCCTGCTAACTTCTGTAGTAGCTTAAAACGCTCTGACTTAGGTTTGGACATGGCTAACCATTTCAGTATTCATTGGTGAAACTGCCGTTTGTTGTTGTCGTACGTCATGCTCATTAAACATAGCCTGCAATCCGTTGATGCTCGTCTTCCAATCCATTGCCGTGTTCATATCCTGCCTTAAGAATCTTTGTAGCGTTGGATAAAAATTAATGGCCTCATCAATACGGACATCGGTCCCTACAGTATAGGCACCGACACTGATTAAATCCTCATTTTGACGGTAAATTGAATTAATTAAACGACAGCGTTGGGCTAATTGAATTTGACCATCGTTAACAATCTCATTCATCGCACGACTAATTGATGATTCAATATCAATAGCAGGATACTGGCCGGCTTCAGCCAAATCACGCGATAACACAATATGTCCATCTAATATTGCTCTCGCAGCGTCCGCGATCGGATCCTGTTCTACATCACCTTCGGTTAAAATCGTATAAATAGCAGTTATGGAACCACCATCTTTATCACCATTGCCTGCACGTTCAACAAGTTGCGGCAAACGTGCAAACACTGAAGGTGGAAATCCTTTAGTGGCTGGAGGTTCACCGATGGCTAAGGCAATCTCT
>CAMYMO010000077.1 GCA_947259425.1 uncultured Ectothiorhodospiraceae bacterium
ATTATTAATAGTATTTATTAGTTTTCTTGTTGTGACCCAAAATAAATGGGGTAAAAATGCACAGTTATTTTGGTTGCAAAATGGCTCACTGTTACTCTTATCTCTTTTGATTTGGTTTTATGTAGGCGCAGATAATACTGAACATACCGGGAAAGTTTATCAACATATTCTTATTCCCGCCTTCTGGGTAATGTTGGTGGGTATGTTCTTGGCGCGCTTTTTAGCAAAGGTATTGTTCAAAAGCTATGCGCATAAGTTTGCTAATTATTTAAAACGAGTTGAGTTGTTTTTCTCTACCAAGGATCACGATTTTAATCTGTCCTGGAAAGCGTTTGCTCGCTGTTCTTTTACCGCACCAATTTATCATCCTTTACAACTCCTATTACCGCCATCATTTGCACTGTTAACCATTGCCGACCGAACCTGGATGCTCATTGCTGCAGGTGTCTTGTTGTTAATCACCTGGTTTTATATTGCCGCAGCGGATGTACACAAACGCTTGTCGCAACTGCTCTATATATTCAAAGGTAAATTTTTTATTGGTGGTCAGCTGGTGGTGAGTTTATTGATAATAGCATTGGCCATCGGGCGTCTTGCTGAGAACGCCTACATTACCACGCTAATTGAATCTGATCCTGTGCATGTAAACTATTCAATTTTAATCTACATCATTGCCGCCTATACGCTGTTTTGGTTTTATGAATACTGGCTAAACCGACCATTAGTGGAACGTATCATCGATATTTTTCGGCAAAAAGAAGGCGACGCGGCTGAAATCGGGCAAATCAATTACCCGGTCAAACAAATTCAAACCAGGGTTAAAAAAGATGGCAGAGTGATGCAAATCCATGGTGGTGCACGATTCGCCGTTGTTGGTGAGCTTGAAGACGACAATAAAGATAAAAATAACAATGGTGAAAATAAAACGCCCATAGAATGCTGGCACACCTATACACGTTTACACTTATTCGACACAATTTATCAACAATTAAACCAAGCAAGCAAATGTACCTACGAATACTTTCAGCAAATGCAAATAATAAAACAACGTATGCGTTTTTATTTTTTAATATTGAATCTATATTTTCTCGGCGCGATAATCGCGATTGCAGGATACTATCGATCTTTTCCGCAAAAAGCGGAGGTCTCAACGATACAAAGCCCAATCATTGAGGATGCTATGCGCTTTGACTTGCATGATCGCATTTTTGGCGTCCCCTCCCCCGTTTCAAATACGGCCTTGCTTCCTACTCCATCAGATAACAATAAAATTATTTTACTGTCTGCTTCCGGAGGTGGAACCCGTGCTGCGTTATATGCCAGCTCGGTACTGCATGGCTTAGCCGAGATTGATTTATTGGACAATGTCGTATTAACCAGCAGCGTCTCTGGGGGAAGTGCGGCAATGGCCTATTTTGCCGCTCACCGGCAGAAATTGTTAGATTCTGACAACGACAAATACAAAAATGAATGGAATACATTCAGTGCAGTGATGGCAGAACCTTTCATTCAAGATGTGTTAGATGGTATTGTCGAATGGCGAATCATTGGCGGCGTCAATGTCGAAAACAAAAAAACGAAAGCCATCAAAAAACATGGATTCCGTATGGGCGATTTATTAGCCGAGAGCTTCGAACGGAAATTTAGATTTGATTCTCCAAATTCGATTTCCCACCTGGGGCAACAAAACGAGTTCGGAACCATATTCAATACGGCGTTAGTCGCCAAATTCCCACGCTTGACATGCCAGGAGATAACCGAGGCAATAACCGAACTTAAAAAAGACAAAAGAGACCCGCAAGATCTCATAAAATGGAAAGACTGTCTGTGTATTTCGGGTGTTTCCATTGCTGAGCGTGAGACACAGTGTTCAGATTTACGAACTTCAATCGGACAAGGTGGACGTTTGATTTTTACCAATCTTACTAACACATCAGTCTTTCCTCAACAGGGTTTACCCCAGGCCCAGCATGAATACTTAACCTATGTAACCGTACACGATCCCAAAGTTGAACTTGCCAGGGCGGCAGCACTCAGCGCTAATTTTCCACCGGTCTTCCCGAATTCAGCAGTAGATATAGACACAAGTGAAGACTTAAATAATTCAACGCGCTATTGGGTTACCGATGGTGGTGCCTCAGATAATCGAGGAGTATTGTCATTATTGTATGCATTAAAAGGTGCCATTCAGAAAGAATTATCATTACAAAAGCCGAATCAACAAAAATCGATCGATAGAAATTGCAGTAAATCCTCAACTGAAAATATGCCACCCGATATCCACGTGATTGTGGCTGAAGCCTCCGCAACCGGGTTAAGCTATTCTCATGGAAGTGGTTTGGATGCCAAGTTTTCCGCACCCGCTCAGTTCGCCAGCCAACTAATGGTCGAATTAAGCCAAGATGTTAAGTCTATGTATAATAAATTGGGGGGGTGTGTGCATATTCAATACTTAGATATGCCTCTGGTATTACGCAGCAATGGCGGACTGGGAACTCACTGGATGTTACCCGCGAGTGTAAAATTCAAACCACCACTTAAAATGGCATTGCAACCAGGAGCAGATAAATCATCTTACGTGCGTTTGTCAGGCGAACAAACCCGCATGCTTATCGATTCCCTGCATGCCAGGCAGAGTAAAAAATCCTTAGAAGCGGATGAGCAAATAGTCTGGAGCTGGATATGTAATGACACGTTCACAAACCACCAACAAAAATGGAAAACGTTCGCCAAAGAAATTGCAGGTGTTGAAATTACTCAAAATTGTAAAGAATAAGTATCGTAATTTTAAAAAAAATAGCGATAAAATAACATTATTGCTAAAGTGGCTTATAAGTTTTGTGCATTATTCTTCATAATAAAAAAGACGGGCATAAAAAATTAATTATAATAGTGAATTAGAATTCAATTTCGAAAAACTTAATTTAACCCTGCTTCATGTAAATTTTTTCGCAACTGTATATTAACATCTCGATTCTTATAGGGCTGTTTACTTGCCCATTTCTCTGCATTAAAATCCGGAAAAACCGCAAGTATCTCCTCGGCATACCACTTGGCCTCCTCTATTCGCTCCATACGCACCAACGTTACGGTCATATAGATCTTGCCAAACAAGCGTTCAGGATTGGTCAACAACGATTTCTCAAGTAAATTGTATGCCGCTTGGTTATTACCACTATGTAGATGTGCAAGTGCACCAATATGATAATAAATAGAAGCTTCGTTTTCCGTTAATCTCATGCTGGTTTCGACATAGGCTTCGGCTTTTTCAGGTTCATCAGCATGGACATATATCGTGGCGAGCAGCATATTTGCATCAGCATTTTTCTTATCCAGCTCCAGAATGCGTTCCGCCATATTCGTAGCCTGCTGATGGTTTCCCGCGACAAAAAACTGTACGTAACCCATAGCAAAGCTAGAATACCGAGACTCCGGAGCCAGCTGCAGGGCATGGTCAGCCTGTTTAAGTGCGATGCGCGCCGCGGCATCCGGATTATCCGCCCAGTCATGCCGGTAGGCATCGGCATTGACCATCGCCAGTGCCGCGTAAGCTCGTGCAAAACCAGGGTCGATCGCAACGGCCTGTTCAAAATTCTCTCTTGCCAGTAAATTATCCTTCGAGCTCGCCCTTTTGATCAGATTGTTCTGGCCACGTAAAAAAGCGTCATAGGCCTGGTAATTTTCGGTATACCTTTTTTGTTCCTGTACACGCTCTGCTTCGTTAAGTCTTATAGATAATGCAGAGATGATTTTTGATCTGACTTCATCCTGGATATCAAATAAATCCGTAAAGGGCCGATTGTATTGTTCTGCCCAGAGGTTTATACCACTCTGAGCATCAGCCATATGAACATTAATTCGTATTTTACTGGCTGTTCTGCGAATACTTCCTTCGACAATATAACGCACTCCCTTTTCATCCACCAAGGTCCTAATATCTGCATCCCGGCCACTGTACTGAAATGCAATCCGACTGCTAATAACATTGACCCCTGAATAACCTGATAAAACCGTGATCAAATCATCGGTAATGCCATCACTGAAGTAATTCTGTTGTGGATCGTTATTGAGATTCTTAAAGGGTAAAACAAGTAACTGAGGTTTCAGGGAAACCGGTTTATCTATGATTGATTGTTGCTCCTGATCGGTCTGAAATAGGACAAAAGTAAAAATAGAAAGGCTAACCACAATGGCGATTAACCAGGTTATATGCTGCGATTTGAAAAACCGAGCAGCTTGCTGAGTCTGCCCTGTTTCGATAGGTTTGTTATCGCCTTCCCGCTCGAACGTCACATTGGCAATCAGTCGGTAACCTTTTTTGGGGATGGTTTGAATGTAAAGCGAAGGCTTTTGCGTATCCCCCAGTGACTCGCGCAGCTTACCAATCGATTTGGTTAACGCATCATAGCCCACGACCATACCGGGCCAGACCTGATCCTCAATGTCGATTCGGCTAAGGACTTCACCTGGATGGCGGGAAAAATACTCCAGCAAACTCATCACTCGTGGTTCAAGCTTAACCACTTTGTTATCGCGCACCAGCTCACATGAGCCAGGGCGAACCTCCCATTGCCCGACAAAATA
>CAMYMO010000078.1 GCA_947259425.1 uncultured Ectothiorhodospiraceae bacterium
AATATAATGGGGTGGATTGCTAATCAGGTTGTGGCAAATTTACCTTCGTCTGATCAAATAATTAAAACATTACAAAATAAATTGAATAGTCCTTATCTTGGTTACTTACCTTATTTTACTAAGGGCCAATTTGATCCAAACCAAATTTATAAACTCAATTTAGACATCTAAAAAACCTACAACACTCCTCAGGTTTTTATTTCAAATACAAACACTTGGCAAAAGATTTCAAAGCGTATATGGTTGCTCGTGATTGTTGCGGAGCAAAGAAGATAAGCATATAAGCAATTAATAATATATTGCAGAGTTATAAGGCCATACTTCTTTTTTTATAGCAGCTGTTAAGTACATGCTATAGAATCACGCCCGTGACAAAATGTCACAGTCTGGATGACTGTAGATAATTTACACGACTAACTATGAAAGCTATTGCTTCGGTTAGTTGGGAGAGAAAAAGTTTCATAATAATTATTCGCTGTGGTGGGACGTAGCGAGAGTTCACAAATGGATTTCATTCTTTTTAATTTTAACTATATAAGTATCCCAACCAAGAGGTAGAGGTATGTCAGCAAGTAAAACAATCAAAATGCTTAGTCGCTTGCTGTGCGCTGCGCTTTTACTCGGCCCTGCAGTGGCATTTGCAGATTTCGAGTTAAATTTATCGCCAGGTGTCACAGAGGTTAGTCAAATGCAGTATGACCTGCATATGCTTGTATTATGGATTTGTACGATTGCCGGAATAGGCGTTTTTGGTGTGATGATTTATTCGATCATCAACCATCGTAAATCCAAAGGTGCTAAAGCGGCTCAATTTCACGAGAGTACAACGGTTGAAGTTATCTGGACTGTGATTCCTTTTGTTATTCTGGTTGCGATTGCCGTACCGGCAACAAAAGGTTTGTTGTTTATGGAAGATAGCAGCAATCCAGACATCAATATTAAGGTCACCGGTATTCAGTGGAAATGGGAATACGATTACATTGATGAGCAAGGCGTTCGTTTTCTTAGCCAATTAGATGAAAAAAGCGAGAAAGCCCGTAAGTTAAATTCAGGTGTCGACGTAACCTCCGTTGATAACTATCTATTAGATGTTGATAAACCTATGGTCGTTCCAGTCAACAAACGCGTACGTTTATTGATTACCGCCACAGATGTGATCCATGCCTGGTGGGTTCCTGCTGTTGGTGTGAAGCGCGATGCGATTCCTGGTTTTGTTAACGAAAGCTGGTTTAAAGCAACAGAGCCGGGAGTGTATCGCGGTCAGTGTGCCGAGCTGTGTGGTAAAGACCACGGCTTCATGCCAATTGTACTGAAAGTGGTATCTGAAGCGGATTATGCAAGCTGGATCAAGGAACAACAGGCATCAGCCGGCGCGGCTGCTGCTGAAGACACCAAGACCTTCACCATGGATGAGTTAATGGCGAAAGGTAAAGCGGTTTATGATAAAAGCTGTGCGGCCTGTCATGGGGTGACTGGTGCGGGTATACCACCCGTGTTCCCCGCGATTACTGGCAGCAAGATTGCCACCGGTGATAAAGCAGGGCACATTGATATCGTAGTAAACGGTAAAAAAGGTACAGCAATGGCAGCCTACAAATCTCAACTTTCCAAAGCTGAGATCGCTGCGGTTATAACTTATGAACGTAACGCCTTTGGTAACAAGACTGGCGATATGGTTCAACCATCAGAAATTAAATAAGGATCGGAGGTTTTAAAAATGAGTGATCATCATCCGACAGGAATTAAACGTTGGTTATTTACAACCAACCATAAAGACATCGGTACGCTGTACCTCTGGTTTTCCTTCACCATGTTATTAATTGGTGGTGCAATGGCCATGGTAATTCGTGCTGAGTTATATCAGCCCGGCATGCAGGTTGTTGAGCCCAACTTCTTCAACATGATGACAACCATGCATGGTTTAATCATGGTATTTGGTGCGATCATGCCAGCGATGGTCGGTTTTGCTAACTGGCAGGTTCCAATGATGATTGGTGCACCTGATATGGCATTACCGCGTATGAATAACTGGAGCTTCTGGATACTGCCATTTGCCGGTACCATGTTGTTATTTCCAATGTTCTCTGGCGGTGACTTCCTGCAAGGTCAGGGGCCGGCATTTGGTTGGACGTTCTACGAACCGTTGTCAGGCCAGTATGAAAAACTCGGCTTCTTTATTTTTGCCGTTCACTTACTCGGTATCTCTTCAATCATGGGTTCAATTAACATTATTGCGACCATCTTCAACATGCGCGCGCCCGGCATGACATTGATGAAAATGCCGCTGTTTGTCTGGACCTGGTTGATTACGGCATTCTTATTGATTGCAGTAATGCCGGTTCTGGCCGGTGCGGTCACCATGATGTTAACGGATAAATACTTCGGTACCTCATTCTTTGATGCAGCCGGTGGTGGTGATCCTGTCTTATTCCAGCATGTATTCTGGTTCTTTGGTCATCCCGAAGTGTATATCATGATCTTGCCTGCCTTCGGTATTGTCTCGCAAATTATCCCGACCTTTGCGCGTAAGCCACTGTTTGGTTATGCCTCCATGGTCTATGCAACCGCAGCGATTGCATTCTTGTCGTTCATCGTATGGGCACACCACATGTTTACCGTTGGTATGCCAGTCGCCGGTGAATTGTACTTCTTATATGCAACCGTGATGATTGCCGTACCGACCGCGGTTAAAGTGTTTAACTGGACGGCAACCATGTGGAAAGGTTCTATGACCTTTGAAACACCGATGTTATGGGCCATTGCTTTTGTGTTCATGTTTACCATTGGTGGTTTTACTGGTTTGATGTTGGGTGTTGCTCCAGCTGATTTCCAATACCATGATACTTATTTTGTCGTAGCTCACTTCCATTATGTATTAGTGACCGGTGCCTTGTTTGCCATTATCGGTGGTGTCTATTATTGGTTACCGAAGTGGACCGGTAATATGTACAGCGAGAAATTAGGTAAACTGCATTTCTGGATTTCGACTATCTCAGTGAATGTATTGTTCTTCCCGCAACATTTTGTTGGTTTAGAAGGAATGCCACGTCGTATTCCTGACTACAATCCCATGTTTGCCGATTGGAATATGGTGTCATCAGTAGGTGGTTTCGTATTTGGTGCCAGCCAGTTGTTATTCTTATATATCCTAATCAAAACGATTAGAGGTGGTGAGAAGGCGACCGATCAAGTTTGGGAAGGTGCAGAAGGTTTGGAATGGTCAATTCCATCGCCAGCACCGTATCACACTTTTGAAACAGCACCAGAAGTTAAGTAACAGATAAAATCCACTCTCAGATGAGAGTGGATTTAATTTAAGCTATGACTAAAACAGCAAAACAACGCAAAGGCATTTTTATAACGGTCGCGATCGTTGCAGCCTTGGCCATAGGCTTCTACTTCTTATTGTTTATCATGACCTCGATAAGGTAGTAATTGAAAAATGAGCGATATCGACAATAAAAACAAACGGGTTGTAGGTGTTTCCAGTATTGTTGTGATTGCCATGTTTGGTTTTGGTTTTGCGCTAATACCACTTTATGATGTGTTTTGTGATGTACTGGGTATTAACGGTAGTTACCAGGCGATTGAAGATGGTACTTATGATGCCGGTGCTGAAACAGAACGTGCACTAAAAAATGGTGTGGATAAATCGAGAACATTGACCATGCAATTTTTAGTGACAGAAAATAATGCACTGGATCTGGAATTTCGTGCCTTAACAAACAAAATAACCTTTAATCCAGGTGAGGTAAAAGAGGTAAGTTATTACGTCAGGAATCGTAGTAATCAACCTATGGTGATTCAGGCAATTCCGGATATTTCACCAAACATAGCAAAGAAATATTTAGCGAAAATTGAGTGTTTTTGCTTTAAGCAACAGACACTTAAACCTGGTGAAGAAAAAGAAATGCCTTTACGCTTCGTAGTCAACTCGGTGATACCGGACAGCATCCCGGTACTAACAATGACCTATCGATATATCGATCTTAACTATAAAGCAGAACGTAAAATAGATTCTGGTTACCAACAAATAGCAAGCCGTTGATAGTCAGGGAATAAAATTAACTAACTTTAAAATAGAGTGAGAGAAGAGGGGTAAACATGTCAGACTCAAAATATTATTTGCCCGAGCCGAGTCACTGGCCTTTAGTAGGCTCAGTAGGTTTGTTTGTAACCATGTTTGGTTTTGCAAATGCATTACCAACAACAGTTGATGGTGAAATTGGCAGTTTAATACCAATGTACATTGGCTTGTTGATCATTGCCTTTATGATGTTTGGTTGGTTCGGTACCGTTATCCGCGAAAGCGAGAGCGGTAAATATAATGCACAAGTTGATACATCGTTTCGAATGGGAATGATGTGGTTCATCTTCTCTGAAGTAATGTTCTTTGCGGCATTCTTCGGCGCGTTATTCTATGTACGTCAGTTATCGATTCCATGGTTAGCCGGTGAAGGTAATAATGCGATGACCAACGAATTGCTGTGGAAGGGCTTTGAAGGTGGCTGGGCCTCAGTCGGGAACCCATTAGCTAACCCAGACCCTGAAGTGTTTCC
>CAMYMO010000079.1 GCA_947259425.1 uncultured Ectothiorhodospiraceae bacterium
AGGCGTACGAGCAACAACGTCAGGAATATGAAAAACGTCAACAGGAATGGGAGGCTCAACGCCGTCAAGCGCTCGAACAACAGCAAAAACGCTGGCAACAACAGCAACAGGCCTGGCAACAACGTCAACCCGCGCAACACCCCTCTGCACAACACCCATCCGCGCAACATTGGCAACCGTCTAAAGAAGAGCTGGAACAACGTCGACAGGCTTTCGAACAACAACGTCAGGAATATGAAAAACGTCAACAGGAATGGGACGCTCAACGTCGTCAAGCGCACGAACAACAGCAAAAACGCTGGGCGGAACAACAGCAGGCCTGGCAGAACCGCCAGCAGCAGCAATTTAAGCAACCTTCCAAAGATGATATCGAGCGTCGCCGGCAGATGTTCGAGCAACAACGTAAAGAACAGCAACAACGCTATCAGCAATGGAATCAACAACGATTAGCGGAGCAACAGCAGGCCTGGAAAAATCGTCAACAATTCGCGCCGAATCAACCGTATGCGTCTAATCAGCTTCGACCGGGGCCTGGCGGGTATCCACCACCCTGGTATAACCGTCAACCTGCCTGGTAATGGATGGAATTGAATAGGAATTTAATGATGAATAATAAAATAATTTATTTTTCAGCTTTGACGGCTTCGTTATTGTCGATCGGTTTATCAAGTCAGACTTATGCAGAATCGATGAACAGACAAGTACAGGGCGTGACTTATTCTTATGATCACTGGCCGAAACGTTGGTCATCAGCGATTCATCAACAAAAAGATGCACGTTTTCCAACGCGACAAAAACAACAAGTGCCGAGTCGGAAAATGGAGGAATCAGTCTTTGAACACGATTTATTTTATTTACCGACTCCACGCGGACGTTATGGATTTGACGCTCACTATGATCAACAGACTCGGCGTAGATCGCAGAATCGTTACATGCGTGAATTAAGAAGGTTGCCACGGGAATCGGCCTACGCTTATTACCCGATGCAACCCATGTACCGACCTGCTGGGTATGGTCATATCTATGGCGGCTTTGGAGTGAACACCGGACCGATTGGCCTGGACCCGGTTATGGGCAGTCCGGGTAATGGTATCCCTGTGATGCCGGGCACACCCTATGGATTTCCCGCGCCAGGTTTTATCGGCTCGGGTTATCAAATGCCGGGATATTGGGGGACGCCTTATTCACGCTGGTGATTTTGAATCAGAAAGGGTTTTAGGATTCGATTGAGGCACATCAAATACAGAACTGAATCAAAGGCATAAGGTAGATAGATTAACCTAACAAACCAGCAAGCGTTACTAAGTTAAATAGTAATACGGTTAAGCAAGTAAAAGTTTATATGTGGAATAACGAATGGCTCACTCTTTGTTCGTTATACCGCTTCTGACAAAAGAGTGAATGGTGACATGGGTGTCCATGTCGATTTTAAATAGTGTATGTAAGGAGTTCGATATGACTAAGTTTAAGAAAGTCTTACTCGCAACTGCTTTGGCGGGGGTAGTTTTATTACCAATGTCAGCAGCAAATGCGTGGGGCCCATGGGGCGGTGGTCCATGGGGTGGTGGTCCCTGGGGCGGAAGTCCATGGGGTGGTAATAACTGGGGCAACAACGGTTGGGGCGGTAACAACTGGGGCAACAACGGTTGGGGCGATGGTCGCGGTTGGGGCGATGGTAGTGGCTGGGGTGACATGTTTGGTGACATGGATTTCAGCATGAAAAGTTCTGGCCGAGGCTATGGTGATGGTCGTGGCTATGGCCGTGGCTATGGCGATGGACGTGGTCATGGCTATGGCGACGGTCGTTACTATGGACGTGGTTATGGTGGCGGCTACGGCGGCTATCCTGGTTATGGCCGTGGT
Organism: uncultured Ectothiorhodospiraceae bacterium; assembly: GCA_947259425.1. Classification (GTDB taxonomy): domain Bacteria; phylum Pseudomonadota; class Gammaproteobacteria; order UBA6429; family Thiohalophilaceae; genus SZUA-24. The sequence goes on from CAMYMO010000079.1 coordinate 1,864, forward strand.
TACGGCGGTTATCCTGGTTATGGCGGCGGATACGGTGGTTATCCAGGTTATGGTGGTGGCTATGGTCCAGGTTGGGGTGGCCCTGCGTATGGTGGACCCGGTTATGGTGGTCCTGGCTATGGTGGTCCCGGTTATGGCGGTCCTGGCTACGGCGGACCGGGTTATGCACCACAACCTGCACCTGCTGCACCAGCAGCAAGCAAGTAGTCACATGTCTGGTTATTTTGCACATGGATGTGCTAACCAGATTAACGTTAATTAAACACAAATAGAATCGAAGACAAAAGCGTTACACGATGAGCAAACAACAAACATTGTTAATGTTAATGATCCTGATTATTGCTGGAAATGGAGTGGCAATCGGAAGTGTTATCGGATTTTCGGCCGATGCCGTTCAAGTGTCACCAATGAAAAAAGAATATCAGGCAAAAATGTACGTAAGTAACGACGCGGTAAGAACAGAGTCGCGTATCAATGGGGTTTCGGTTGCAGAGATCGTTAGTACAAAACTAAATTCAAGAATATTGCTAATAGAAAAAGAAAAAAAATACGTACAGCAAAATAGCAATGCTCGTTTACAAAATATGTTGGCAAATAAAACAACGCCGATGGTGCCTTGTGCAGGATTGAAAAATACAACTTGTCAGAAACTATCGACGGTAAAAATAAATAATCGTAAAACTGAAAAATGGCAATTTACGCTGAAAAAAAATGGGCAGATATTTAACAGTCTACATTGGATTGATGAAGAATATCGAATGCCAGTTCGTGAATTTTTTCATAATGGTACCGTGATGGAGTTGACGATGCAGGGTGCTGAGACTTTGTATGGGAGAGCAACCGTAAAATGGCTGATGTTAATCACCTATACCGATGGCAGAGAAATTTCGGCAACACAATGGTATGACCCCGAGTTGAATATGATTACTCGTGAAGAAATGGCGGGTGGATATGTGCGGGAGTTAAGAAATATTAAGATAGGTAAGCAGGACAAATCACTTTTTGAGTTACCTGATGGTTACACGAAGACTGAGAAACTACCTGCTTATTTAATGCCTCGAAACGGGGCCGCACCACCGATGTCAAATGCCAGGTAATTCAATATGAACATTAGCGTATTAACAGGCACAGGAAAATGTAATGGGCAAAGATAGCCAAAACTCGCAAGTGACCGTGATTGCCAACCTTAAAGGTGGATCAGGCAAAAGCACCGTGGCATTCAATCTTGGATTATGGCTGCAGATGAAAGGTCAACCGGTAGTTGCTTATGATCTCGATCCTCAATGTACATTAGGTGATGTTGCAGAAGTACGGCGTGAAGAAGGGTATGCGCCGCCTTTGGTTGTCTACCAAAATACAGAAAAATTAAAAGATATATTAAGGATGCATCCTGGTCAGGTTTTGGTTGATGTGGGGGCGGCCAATATGGAGGCAATGAAACAAGCGATTGTGAATGCGGATCGTGTATTAATCCCGGTGCCACCCAGTCAGCCCGATGTATGGGCAACGCAACGCTTCATCGAGATCGTAAAAGAGGCGGTAAATAATGGCGATGGGCCGGATTTATACGCCTTTGTTAATCGTGCCGACACGCACCGCGCGGTACGTGAGTCGGATGAAACTGAAGAAGTATTAGCTCAATTACCCGGAATAAACTTAATCCCGCATCGATTGTGTCAAAGAACTATCTATCGGCGTTCGTTGAGCGAAGGGTTAGGCATATTTGAATTATCTAAGCGCAGTAAAGCGGTTGAAGAGTTTTCGATATTTGCGGATTCATTATTTCCCAATATCAAGGCCCGGAAAAAATTAAATAGTTGAGGTCATTAAAATGAATTTCTTACGTTATCTGTTAAGCCATGGTTTGCTAATACTGATTTTAGCGGCTTTGATTTTTACCTATGTCTATCGGGCTCAATTATTTAACCATGATGTGACTACACAAATAGATGGTTATGTGGATAAATCCTTAGCATGGTTAGCTCAGTTTCCAAACCAGTTTCAAACTGCCGAGTCAGACAGTGAAGCTGTCGACAAGGAAGCAGAAACTACGACGTCGAATGTTGATAATTTAGCCGAACAAGCTTCGGACCAGGAAACAGTCGATACGCCTAAAGAGCAGGTAGCCGAAACACCTGAAGAGCAGGCAGCTGAAACACCTAAAGAGCAAGTAGCTGAAACAGTTCTTAGTGATACCAATACACTAACTGAAAATAGTCAGCAGGCAGCTGCTGATGACAATGAAATGCCTGTGCCCGCTGCAACAACAGAAAAATCGGTTGAAACAGCTGATGTAGATAATACGCTTGAGAGTGATGCTGATAATACGACAGCTGAATCTGAAGCCGATTCTGATAAGACTGCCGCCACCGCTTCTCATATTGAGTTATTGAATAATGCGCGATTAGCCTTTCAAAATGGTAAAGCAGATGACTCTGTACGGCTATATAAAGAATTAAGTGAATTGAACCCGGACGACCCGAATGTATTTGGTGAAATGGGAAATGTATTTTATTCACAAGGAAAATGGAAAGAGGCGGGACTTGCATATTATCAGGCAGCGAGTTGCTTGTTAGCACAGGGTAAACCCGAACAGGTACCCTATTTGTATCGTGTGATTCAAGGACTCGATCCGGAAAGCGCAGAAAAGTTACGAAGCAAGTTAGCTCAATAAG
>CAMYMO010000080.1 GCA_947259425.1 uncultured Ectothiorhodospiraceae bacterium
AAGATTCAGTGAAATATTGACCTTATGTCCTTTTTGATGCAATCGATAGCAATCCCGGATAGCCGTTTCCATTACCCAATTCGATATACGTTTAATTAAACCGGTTTGTTCTGCTGCATTAATAAAGTCATCCGGCATAATGCGACCATGCTTGGGATGATTCCAACGGATAAGTGCTTCTGCCCCATGCACACTGCTGTCACTCATGGTGACCGTCGGCTGATATTCCAATACAAACTCATCCTGCTCAATTGCGGTTCTTAAATCCGATAATACGGACAACTGCGACAAGCTATGTTCGTCCTGTTCTAAATCATATAATGTAATGCTGGTATTTGAGCGCTTGGCGACATACATAGCCACATCGGCATGCTGCAGTAAGGATTGGGCTGTCTCACCATGTTGAGGGAAAATAGCAACGCCGATACTGACACCAACATACAACGAATGGTCATAGACTTCATAAACTTTTTCGAGTTGCTCATGGATCGCTGCGGCAATACGCAATGCATTGGTTTCGTTTACGTTTGATAACAACACGGCAAACTCATCACCGCCCAAACGGGCGACGGTGTCCGAATCGCGTAATACATTTCTTAATCGTACACCAACTTGTTGTAATAACGCGTCGCCGGTTTGATGGCCCAGTGTGTCATTAATTTCTTTGAAACGATCCAGGTCTAACATTAGCAATGCTAACGAACGTTTTTTACGTTGCGTGCTCATAATCGCCTGGTTTAAGCGATCCATTAAGAGTGCCCGGTTTGGTAATGATGTTAATGAATCGTGCATGGCGATATGTTCTAAAGCCAGCTGTCGGGTATGTACCTGTTGACGAAGCTCAATAAAGGCCTCGGTTAAATCACGTATCTCAACCGCTTTTACATCGGGTAATTCACTCACTTCATGTCCCTTTGCTTCGGCTTTCAAACTCGAGGCGACTTTGGCAATGGGACGAATAAAATTTACTTCCAGGACAATATAACTAATGATCGACAATAGCATTATAAATATCGCAATGCCCCACAGAGAGGTCGAAACGGTTGTTGCCGCCTTACTTTGTTTCACCAAATCGTCATTGGCTAATCGTATTAATACATCATCAATCTGAACGACTTTATCGTACAAATCTCTAAATAAAGGATTAATAATATTTTTGACGATTGGCGTATCTGCTCGCCATTGTTCCTGATTATTTATATCAATAACTTTTTGAAAACCCAGGAACCAATCAGGTGCAAGATCATTTATCGACTCAATTGCAGTAGAGACTTCTAAATCAAGATCATACTTTTGATTAAGCGTTGAAAGTCGTTTAATGCTATTGTTAAAATCTGCATACAGAACTTCGACGTCTGCAAGCTGTTCTAGAAAAGCCGCTTCAAACAACGAGCCCATTCGATTTATCAGGAACAAACGATAAGCCGCGATGAGTCTGACCCAACTATCACGCGCATAGACAAGCTCATTATATACCTCGAGCTCGTGTTTTTTTAATTTTGGTAATTGTTGTATATCAAAATTCGAAAGGGCAAGTTCACTTTCTGTCATAATCGAACGATTTGCATCCAGCATATCACCATTGGCCATACGCATTGCCGGATACATCAGGTTCGCCGTCTGACGAATTTCCATAATTTGATTGGCTGAGGTTTTTAACTCGTCCAGATTGGTAATAAGCTCATTCAAGATAGGCGTTACCGCTTCTTGTTGAGCCCAATCTGATTCAATTATGTTACTTATTTGCGCACGCGTTTTCTGTATTTCTTCTTCAAACGTCGCACGCGTATATAAATCCGGGGATAATAAAAATAAATCTAATGCGTTATCAGCGGCAACAATAGAACGACGAATCTGGTTGGTTAATGAGTTCATCTCAATACGCTGCTCGCTGCGTTTAAAATGAGTCTCTCCGCTATTTTGAATCCATAACCCTGTTAAGGCCGTATAGGTAATAACAACAATAGTCAGTAAAACCGCCAGAAGCAGGTATTGTTTACGGATACTTTTAAGTGATATAAATTTTTTTAATGAAGTCATTAATTAGCTGTAAGCGGTGTGCACTCAACAACTATAGACAATTTATGCCTACTTCAACTAGTGAATTGTTTGAATTTATTGAATTTATTTACTAGACGAGTTAATTCGATGGTTTAGCCGCCATGATCTGGCTATTAATGAACTCTTCAATCAGGCTAACGGGTACGGCCCCCGGTTGAGCCGCTTTTAACTCACCCTTTGGGTTATAAATTAGTATGGTCGGCGTACCGAGCCATTGACCGCCGGTTAGCGATTCATACATGGATGCGACTTGCTCAAACTCGCCAATCAGATTGGGAAAGGTAACATCATGCCTTTTAATAAAAGCTTTAGCTTCATCCAGCTTGGCTGCGCCATCCAGCGATACCCCCATTAACTTAATATTCTTATCTTTATTGGCCTCATGAAATTGGATGTATTGCTCTGCTTCCTGGTTACAGGCATGACAATCAGATGCCCATAATATAACCACCTTCCAGTCACCTTTACCGATATGCGCTTCAAGATTCGTCGCTTTTCCTTCGATACTTTTCAAGCCATATTGATCTGTACTCGCAAATGACGTCGCCGCAAAGGCAATACTGATCATTAGAATTAATAAAGATGTAATATTTTTCACTGGATTTCCCTCAAAGCCGTCCTGATATTCAATGGACTGTGATTTTAGTTGATTAGTTCAGATTATTTACCAGATTGAACCTTATAATATGGAGTACTCATTGCGTACTTTATCATTTATTTTTAGTAACGCTTAACACCGTTGCCGTCTGCTGAATTACAACAAAGCGAACATTTAAATCAAAAACATTCAAGCCAAACTCTTGTCGCGCCTGCTCTGTTTGATAGGCGGGCCTGGGATCCGGTTGGATCAGTTCAATAATAACATGCATTAATTGTTGATCGTTTAGATTACCTACTAAACCTGGAAAGCGGTTTGTGATTGATAAACACTGCTCGGCGGCCAGAGGACTAAATACAACGTCAAGTTGCTGCTTTGTTATAACATCCACATAGCCCGCTTTAGCTCCGGATACATTATCGGCGTAAGGTAGGTAGGGCTTAATATCAATGATCGGCGTCCCGTCCACTAAATCGGTGCCGGTCACATCTAAGCACAATTTACCTGCGCGTCGATTAATGCCAACCAATTTAAACACAGATAGTGAAATTGGATTAGGACGAAAAGGTGAACGTGATGCAAATACGCCGACACGTTTATTACCACCTAAACGGGGTGGCCGAACCGTTGACTGCCATTGTTGCTGTTGGGGTTCATTTGCAGATTCAACTTGCGGCCTGACTGTAGCTTGATGAAAGACCCCCAATACCCATATGTGAGAAAACCCATCCAAAGTCAGAAAAGCTTCGTCTTGATCATAAGGTGGAAGAATCTCTATCTCTCCCATAAGCGTTGGCGCGACCCCCGATTGTCGTGGCACGGCGAATTTTTCTTTGCAGGGCGAATGCATAATTGCAATGTTGTTAAATGTCCAGTCCATTCAAACCGCTTATAAACGAGCCAATAAAATAGATTCTATTTCAGCATCGGTTAACACAATTGGATTAGTTTTCATGCTGCTGCCGCGCGAATGACTAACGATCTTATCAAGATCATTTTTGACGACGCCAAACTCCGATAAACGCGCTAAATGCATTTGCTCTGTCCAATTGGACAATAACTCGATTAATACTTGCCACGCCGTCTCTTTCGAGGCATGCCGTTTTTGTGCAAGCACCTCCGCAAGTCTTGCATATTTCGCCAAAGCAATATTATCGGATTCACGAGCTAACATACTCTTTATATTTACTTTCGTTGCCTCGGCGACCAGGGTGCCACAAACCACGCCATGCGGTATCGGGTAAAAAGCGCCTAATGGTGAAGCCAATCCATGCACCGATCCCAAGCCAACTTGCGCCAGGGTAATACCCGACGTCATAGCGGCATAGGCCATTTTATCCTGGCCAGCGGTTTCATCGGCCCCGCCTGAATACCAGGGCAATAATCCATCGCGCACGGCACGTAAACCACTGATGGCTAATGTATCCGTCATCACATTGGCACGGGTTGAAACATAGGATTCCATTAACTGTGTTAAGGCATCCATTCCATTTGCCGCGATCAGCGCTTGATCACAACTGGCTAACAAAGCCGGATCGACTATGGCGTATTCAGCCACCAATTGGTCATCCCGAAATGATTTTTTAAAACCGCTTTCACCTTGCACACTTAGCACTGCATTTTTTGTTGCCTCACTTCCCGTACCCGCCGTTGTCGGCACGGCAATAAAGGGCACAGCAGGACCAAGGTAATCAAGTTCAGGTCCAACGCCTTCCAGGAAATCCATAACACTATGGTTTGTTTGCAACCTTAACAACCCCGCCACGGCCTTCGCGCCATCAAGAACACTCCCGCCTCCGATAGCAAGGACAACATCGATCGCTTGTGATTTAAATTCAGTAACAAGCTCATCGACTAAAGCAGGCGATGGTTCGCCATCGAATTGACAAAATAACGGTTGTATATTTAATGCTTCGAATTGATTTAGCAGATTCGTCCAGTGTGACGTTGATTGAAACGATCTCGCCCCCGTGACCACTAAAACGTTATGTCCATAACTCGCGACATAGTTAGCAACTTGAGTAAACTTGCCTCGACCAAACTCAATGCGAGGCAACCTTGCGATACTAAAACTATCGAACGAATTCATTTTGGAAATAATCCTGTGTACTGGATGCCTTGGCGTGGAATCGCCATCCAGTCTGCCACCGTATCGCGCCAGGTCAGGTAATGTTCAGTTTGTTTGTGCGCAATTGCCGCCGCATGGTCTGCATAGGCTTCGTATAAGACAAATTTCGTCGCATCATCGGATAATTGCAGAACATCAAATCGCTGGTTACCTGCTTCGTTTATTGAAGCTCGATGATTGATAGCCGTTGCCTCAATAAATTCATCAAGAAATTGAGGTTTCACCGAAACATGAACAATCGTGACATACATAGACTGATCCCTTTGATTTTTATTTCCGTTCTAGTATACCGGCTCTGAATTCAAAAACGGTCGCCAGGATCAAACCGCCTTCAATGTCGACTCTGTCTCCGATTAACCATAAGTTTTACGTAGTTTTACAATTTTTCACAGTTATAGATCAGTATCTTAGCTATTATTATTCATATTGCTAGTGAGCTAAATATGGTATCTTATTGATTTTAAATGATTTATAATATTATCATAATTTGACGTATGTATTGTTAATAGCCGACTAAACTCGCTAAAATTAGCTCGTATTAAAGCTTGTCATCTGGAGTCGCTGATAATGGAACGAAAATCATTCCGTAACTTGTTTAACCGCCGAACCGAATCAAACGATCGTCGCACTAAACAAAGAATGCCTAAAGACCGAGTAATTAAAGTATTAGTGGTTGATGACTCTCGAACGGTCGTTCATGGTCTACGTGGGGTTTTAGAGCAAGATGGTTACTATGTCATGGAAGCCTATGACGGTATGACTGCGATTGAGCTTGCTAAGGCTCACCAACCCGATTTAATCTTGATGGATGTGATCATGCCAGGGCTGAATGGTTTTCAGGCGACCCGTAAAATCCGTAAAGACTCAACGACTCACTCAATTCCAATTATTATCATTAGTGCGACCGAACAGCCGACCGAACAGTTTTGGCTTACCAAACTGGGGGCAAATGATTTTCTTGGCAAACCCATCATCCGTGGTGATCTTTTTACTAAAGTCGAAAGTCAGCTCTATCCCCGCCAAGTCGTCGCTTAGCACCTCCAGAAACGCTTAGCTTTTGCCCATTAAGGGAACAATTAAAACCACAAGCATTAGCATTTTCTTATTAATCTATTCCTTATATAGCTATTTTGTACCATTTATCGCAAAACAGGTGTTGATCTTATTTGCGCGGAAAAGCATCATGACTACTTATTATTATTAGCGTTTTTAGTCAATCTTTATGTTGGGTATCAATCATGTCGTATTCCATTGTTCGTTTCCTGTTCACTGCCTTCTGCACAGTAAGTTTAATTGGCCTGCAAAGCTCAGTCTTTGCCAAGCAAAACCACAACCAGATTACCTGGGCAGGCTGTGGAATTACGAAAAAGGCATTTATGGCTGAGCTCGCCAAGGCCTACGAAGAAAAAACAGGCGTACACGTCATGTTGCAAGGTGGCGGTGCCACTCGAGGGATTCGCGATACCGTCAAAATGAAAATGGACATGGGTGGTAGCTGCCGAATGAGCCTGCCTGGTCAAGACCGCTCCGAATTGCATGCGGCTTTACACCCGGTTGCCTGGGATGCACTGGTCATTGTCATCAATAAAGAAAACAAGATTAAAAATCTAACCAAAAAACAGGTTCGTGATATCTATCTCGGGAAAATTACTAACTGGCGACAAGTTGGTGGACAAAACGCGCGAATAAACCTTTACGTACGACGCGGGAAAATCTCAGGCGTTGGCTATACTATCCGCCAGTACTTATTCCAGGACTCGAATCTTGAATTTGTCACCAAATCAAAATATAGGATGCGTTCATCCGGACCACTCGAAAAATCAATTGAAAAAGACCGATACGGGATAGGCATTACCGGTGTCAGTTCCGCACGTAAACGCAATATCAAAATAATTAGCATAGACAATAAATCACCGACCTATGAAAATGTCATGCGCGGTAAATATTTGCTGTACCGTCCACTCTATCTGGTGACGACACCAACACCCTCTAAAAAGGTAAAACAGTTCGTGTCATTTGCTATGTCGAAAGAAGGTCGTAAAATTATTCGCAATAACGGCACCGTACCTTACAAAGATGCGCCGCAGTTGATGTCTAAAATGTTAATTTATGGTTTTGATGTAAAGTAGCAGCATTACGGACGATGGGCCGTTGCCAGGTAATCATGGCTGGCCATCTCTATTAATCGACTTACTGTTCGCTCAAACATATCCGTTAACAATAATCCATGATATAAGCGTTCAGGTTGCATCTCAGCAGTGGCGATTAATTTTACCCGATGATCATATAAAGCATCGATTAAATGCATAAACCGTTTAGCGGCACTGTCTTTGGCTGCGACCAGCTTAGGTATATTGCTAATCAGGACCGTATGAAATAATTTTGCAATTTCAAGATAATCTTTAGCTGCTCGTGGCGTATCACATAATTCATTAAACTCAAACCAGACCACGTCGTCGGAAAAAGCACGCGTTTGAATTTTCCGGTTATGAATTGAAATCGCCCGTTCGTATTCTATTTTACCTGGTGATAATTCGAGAACTTTATTGGCCATCCATTCGTTTTTAGATTGATCATTGTCGACCAGGAAGGTCTGCCCTTTTTCAAGATGTTCCAGGCGGTAATCGGTACCAGATTGCAGATCAATTTCAACCGTGTGATCATTCAATAATTCTATTGCCTGCATAAAGCGTTCTCGCTGCAGACCATTTAGATAGAGATCATTGATTGGTGTATTTGAGGTTGCTACTAAAATCACGCCATTTCTGAACAAGGTATTTAATAATCCGGACAATAACATTGCATCGGCCACGTCCGTCACATGAAACTCATCTAAACATAAGACTCTAACGTTTTTCGCAATCTGATTACCAATGACGACTAACGGATCGGGGGATTTTGGTAATAATTTTAAACGCTCATGAATATCCATCATAAAGCGATGGTAATGAACCCGTTGTTTGTTCTTATCAGCTAAGCATTCGTAAAACAAATCCATTAGATAGGTTTTACCTCTACCGACTGTACCGACCAGATAGATGCCAGGCAGCGGTACAGGTTTTTTGAAAAGACGCTTTAAAATACCTGGTTTTAAATCATTCGCAACCGAAATTTTTTCAAACAGTATATTTAATGATTCAATCGCCGATTGTTGCAGGCGATCGGGTTTAAACCCTGCCTTCTTGATATTTTTATGATACAGCTCAACTGGTTTCATTATCTTCGATTATTTTAGCAGCTGTAGATATATAGCGTTTGAAATCAAAATTACTTAAACAACTAAACGATCTCACAGGCTTCATTAAATTCCAGGCGTGGTCCACGGGGATATAATTTGCTTTGATCTCCATAGCCAAAGGCACAGATAAAATTAGATTTAATCTTACCATCCGGGAAAAAAGTGGCGTCCAGTTTATCACTATCAAATCCCGACATGGGTCCGGCATCCAGTCCGAGACTGCGTATCGCCATTATCAGGTAGGCGCCTTGCAAAGAACTATTGCGGAAAGCCGCGTCGAATATTTTATCATCCTTACCTGCATACCAACTTCGAGCATCAGTATGTGGAAATAGTTTTGGTAATTGCTCATAGAATTCCATATCCATTCCAACGATGGCTACAACCGGGGCAGTCATCGATTTTTCGATATTTCCTTCAGCCAGACATTCTTTTAGTTCAAGTTTGGCGGCCTCTGATTTGACGAATACGAACCGGGCCGGGCAAGAGTTGGCACTGGTGGGTCCCATCTTTAAAATGTTATATAACTCATCAATCATCTCATCACTGACTGGCTTATCAAGCCAGACATTATGACTCCTTGCTTCAAGAAATATCTGTTCCAGTGCTTGTTGTTCCAGTTTTTGATTCATAAAATACTCCTTTGTTCAATCTGGCCCGCTGATGTCGCTTGGGCGAGTAATGGATAACAGGTTTCCCATATGTTTTAAATTCTGCCAATCATCCGGACATTCAAAACGCGCCAAACAACCCGTCGTCATTAACTTTCCATTACTCGTTAACGGTGGCTTAGTAGTGCTGACGTGTTCGACTAAATAATCCAGTCCGGGATTATGCCCTACCACCATGACCGAGTGAAAGGACTGATCCACCTCACTCAAGCATTGCAATAAAGTTGGCAAACTAGCCAGGTATAACGCTTTATCGAATTGGATATTTTTAGCTGATATCTCCAATCCTTCATTCACCAGCTCCAATGTCTGTCGAGCACGTACGGCTGTAGAGCAAAGTACTAAATCAGCAGAAAGGGATTGATTGCTCATCCAGAGACCTAAGGTCGTCGCATTGTTCACACCACGTTGCGATAATGGGCGTTGTTCATCCTGGCGGATGGCATTGTCCCAATCTGACTTACAATGCCTTAATACGATCAGTTCGCGTGACATAGAGTTTACCTTAATAATTCCTTTCTTATCTATTTTAATGTATTGGCGTGGATTGCTCCTGCAACGATTCCATTAAGGCTTCAATGATCGCGCGATCCTGAGAGTCGGGCTCTAGCTCAAGATACGACTTCAAATCCAGCAACGCACCTTCCGTGTATTCAAGATAATGATAGACCATACCACGATCACGTATTTCTTCACTGGAAAAAGGCAGCAAAGCCAGGATCATTTCAATCACCAATAACGATTGCTCGGCATCTTGATGTTCAATATAAAAACTTTTTAAGTTCCTTAACAGTCTTACAATAATCTGCCGGTTACTTGCTGGTTGTAAAAAATGAGCAAGATCGGCATCATTTTCGACTCCAATCTGGTGGTTTGTTAACATTTTTTTTATGTCTGATTTTTCTAACTCACTACCCGCTCGAAATGCATCGTAAACATGAAACTGGCCGGAATCTTTCACGCCAACCAGGAAATGGCCGGGAAAATTAATACCGCTGCATTCAATGCCAGCAAGTGTTAGTACTTCAAGATAAATAAGCGATAAGGTGATGGGTATACCTTTACGACTAATTAGCACCTGATCAATCATACTATTCTGTGGATTAAAATAATCATCCGTATTTGCGGAGAAACCTAACTCATGAAACAGGAAATCATTCATTATCTGAATTTTTTCAGGTATCGAATCGATATAATTTACTCGTTCCAGCAGGGTCTGTTTTAATTGTTCAAGAAATTGTCGGCTATAGGTTAAATCAACCTCAGGTTGCAGTTGCGTTGAGACCATAAAGGCCATTTCCATCAATGACCAGTCTTGTTCCGGCAATGTAATATAATCATGCCATTTTTGAGTCATTTGCTGGATATTTTTCATCTCGACTTTAAATTTTCATCATTGAGTTTCATCAGGATCATACGTGTTTCCTGCAAGACTTTCCATGTGTGTCTTATTCAGGCAGACTCATCAAAATACACATTTACTCTGGAACCCAATGCCTAATCTACGTCATTACAGCATACGTAAATTAAATCCATTTTCCGGGACCGCACAGGTTGTTGAACTCGAGAATACCCGCGCTATTAGTAGCGACGGGCTAAATTGGCAATTACAAATTTCAAATGAAATTGTGCATAAACCCTGGAGCGAACTCAGAGTCTATGGGCAATCAGATCAATATTTAAAATATGGCAGTTGGTCAAAATCAAGCGGGCTAGTCGCACTGCCGGTACACCCCACCCTGTACCAGGATAATATTGAACAAAACATCCATTCGCTCACCACCGAATTGCTCGCCGTCATTCCAATGTTACCGTTTCACCCCAGAGACAAATACGAATTGTGGTTGCTCGATCCCAAGCATAAACCGATTGTTCTGCTCAAAAGTTCGATTGATCACAGGGCGTTAAGCTTGCCTCAAAATACAACCTGGTATCCTTTTGATATTGAGGATTCTGGCAGCAACGCTGAATTAAGCCGCATCATGCAAAAACGGCTCGGCACGCATCCGGCTTGTGTCTGGCTCAAACGTGATGAACACAAAAATGGCAACTTGATATTAAGTCGTCCGAAACAACTGATTAAAAATCACTCTTTTATCTCATGCAAACATTTCCCGGAGTTAATGCTAGCCAGCCGATGGGATTCGGATACAGCAAATAACCTTGTTGCTAACTATATATCCTCACAATCGCCAAAGTTACTTACCTTGGATACACTAAGCGATAAAACCAGAAAAAAACTCGAAGTCTGTGCCGAACACTATCCTGACCTCGTTGAGAAATTCCACCGTTTATACCCCAAGGTAATGGATTCGGTTTTATTAAAAAAAATTCTCGTCGAGGCAAGAATGCGCAAGGCGCTGATCTAGTATATATTGCTGTTTTATTGCTTTCTAACTTGTCTGATGCCATATTTAATATAGCTATATAATTCTAAACTGGATTTATCACTTGATTTATCACTGGCGAGCTAAATATAAATAATAATATGCTCAATTCTAAACACAAACTCGTCATCAACCTCGTCTATAGCCTGGTACTGATCATCCTCTTTTGGCTCTTATTTAATCCATTTAAAGAGGTCAGTGAACTAGGTGAATTAAAATATATAGGCCCCTCAACGGGACGGCTTATGGAACGCCATCTGGAATTTTACGAAGGTTATGAGAACACCTCATTCATAGAAAAAAGTTTACATAATTTTTTATTTGGCTCACAGCAACATGTGCAAGATGAAGCGATCAAAGCTTATCAGGAAGTATTGCACTATTTTTCATCCCATTCTGATAGTACCGAGAGCTGGGATGTCCTAAATACCAAAGCACGTTGGCTAATCACCATTGCCGAATTACGCAGTCACGATGAACTAATATCAGCCTTAGAGCAATTTGATAATAATCCGGAAGAAGAAGTTATAGCCGAAGCGATAAAATATGCCTATTTTGATGATTACCAGGACCGTTTTTCGCCTGAAGTGTTCACCGGAGCAACCATGGTCCCCACCGGTTGGGCAAAAAATCGGTTACGACTTCGAATAAATACCCGTTTGCAAAAACCCTATTTCATAAAATTATTTAAAAGCCGTTTAGAGGAAAATGGAAAAAATTTACGATCAAATTTACTGCAGATTGTATTAGTTATCTCTTTTTTGATACTCGCAGGGCTGTTTGTAATGGTACGTTACAAAGTTTTTTATATTGCTTCGCCCTGGAAAAATAATATTCTCGATCAGCCCTGGAGCTTTGAAGATGGGCTTGCGGTCGCCCTTCGAGCTGCGGTATATGGTTTAGCTATCTGGTTGGGCTTACATATGTTGTCAAACCAGTTTTTTACTCCGAATATTTCGACTAGCTGGAGTACGCTATTCGCTTCGATACCCATGTTATGGCTCATTCACCACCATTTATTACGTCCACGGGGAAAAAATCTCATTAATGCATTCGGTTTATCCTTAAGAGGGATAAACTTTCGGGATTTTATCTATGTGACCGGGGCATTATTGGCCCTCGAGCTTGTCGGCCTGCTGCTTATCGGTTGGGGAACCTGGCAGCTGGGCTTTGAAAGTCATTGGGCACATGGCATTCATGAGCGACTGGTTTTTAGCCCAACTGAAACGGTTATTTTCAGTGTCATCAATATCATTTTATGGACCCCCATTTTTGAAGAGATAGGTTTTCGAGGCTTATTGTATACAACCTTTCGCTATCGATTACCGCCCACCAGTGCAATCGTGATAAGTGCACTCATCTTCAGTGCCTTACATTTACAAACCCTTAATGGATTTTTATCTATTTTTTGGAGCGGATTAATCCTGGCCTATGCCTATGAAAAATATCGCAGTCTGCTGCCTGGGATCATGATCCACAGCTTCGGTAATCTATTATATTTAAGTACCATATTACTCTTTTATCGTTAAATTAAATTAGGCATAATAGCGCGCTCAAACGACAAGTCAGGCCATTCGACCTGCATAACCCGTTAGCATTGAGAGTATCATGGCAAAAGTTAAAATATTTAGTACCGGAACGTGTCCTATTTGCGATAAAACGAAAACTTTATTTAAGAAATGGGGAATAGATTACTCTGAAGCCCGCGTTGATCAGGATCGAGTAGAATTAAAAGAAATGCTGACGGTTACCAATGGTGCCCGTACCGTCCCACAAATTTTAATCGAAGGTAAATGGATTGGTGGCTTTACCGATCTGACTGAACTTCATATGGACGGCAAACTCGATAGCCTGATGGAAACTAATTAGCATTCATAATCTATGAATGCGCTCACCACCGCACACCAGGTGTCGGCAATATTTTCCAGATTATATCCCCCTCCGCCCATTGCCATGATTCGTCCTTGCGAAAACTTATCGGCCAGACAACACAAGCGATTTGCCGCATGGGCATGGGCAGCGGAAGAGTATTGCATGTGCGTGATCGGATCGCCATTAACACTATCTGCACCGCATTGAAATAAAATAAATTCTGGCTCTATTTTTTCTAAAAATAATTCTACTTTCTCCCAGGCCAACATAAAGGCATCGTCCTTAGAATTCATCGGCATCGGAATATTTAGTTTAGTCCCGCTGGCCTCACCCTCCCCAATTTCGGACGCTCTACCCGTTCCCGGATATAGATATCGTCCATCCTCATGTATATCGGCAAAAAAAACTTTTGGGTCATCGCTAAAACTATAATAAACGCCATCCCCATGATGAGCATCAATATCAACATAGGCGATGCGTTGCAGACTATATTTCTCTTTTAAGTATTCGATTGCGATACCGCAATCATTAAAGACACAAAACCCGGCAGCACTATTCCGTCGTGCATGATGTAAACCCCCGATAGGCGTAAAGCCTTTTTTATAATCATGCAACATGATCAAGTCTATACCCGCCAGAGTGGTGCCAACGACCGTTCTTGCTACTTCAAATACACCTTGAAAAGCAGGCGTATCACCACAGTCTAAAAAACCTTCACCCGTCACTGACGACGCCTTAACCAAGTCCACATACTCTTTGGTATGAAACAGTAATAGTTGCTCATCTGTGCCCTGAGCAGGATTAAATATATCGACTTTTAAATCCAGCTGTAACTGCCGAAATTGTTCTGCAAAACGATCATGCCGAGCCGGTCCAAAAGGATGGCTTTCACCAAAATTGTAAGCCGCCAGCTCTTTTCCAAGATAAACAAATGGTTTCATATCTAGATTAACCCTGCTTACCGATAATTATATGCTGATATTGATCAATCAGATCGATGAGATATTAATCGTGCATGCGGATAAACTTCAATAATCTGGGAGGCTATCTCTATACTCAAGTTTGGCCTGGGTAAATGAGATACCCAAAGTAAATTTATTTTCATGTTCAAATCGGCTAATAAGATAACCTTGGAGTATAGCTCTAGAACCGAATAGATATTATCCAGCACAGATTTCTGTTTGTTTGCAGTCAGCTTGTTTAGCCCTTTAACAATCATCATAAAGTCAAAAGCCAGTTCACCGCTAGCGGTACGGGTCGGGACGCGCTGCCATAGTGGTTCAGTAATATTGTACTCGGCAGCAAGTTCAATATTCCTTTTATTTGGTTTATCTGAAATACAGCTCGACAAATATCTACCCAACCAAAATAGTCTATGATTGGTATTAACTATAGAAGAATATTGTCGTTGTGCAGGTGAAAATTCGTATTTTTTATTAAAATTTTATAAGTTTCTATTTAATAGAATATCAATTCGTATTCGAATTTCTATTCTTCTTCCCAGTCCCCACTTTCATAGTCATGGGTAATTTCGTCACCAGGGTGAATGTCACGAATCGCACAAACCTCCAGGGTGTCATATAACACGACATTGGGCTCATCACTATGGTTGATGTATTTGAATTTACATAAAATTCGCAATGGGTGATCTTCATCTACCCATAATACATATGAGCCATTTCCGTTCGTTCGAAACCCCTGAATAGAGCCAAGTATATCGCCTTCTGGAATAAAGTCCTGTGCAAACAAACCTTTACCATGGATAGGGCTTGAGGTTACTTTAAGTTTTGCGTTGTTGGGGGTAAAAAACAACATAAGATAAAACCTTTCTAATTAACCAGAGCTGGGAGTATAACGAATTTTAGTTGAGTTGACATTAACCCCGAAAGGCTTGCTTTGAACTCAGATACGCTGCTTCCTCCGGAGTATTGGTCCGCCCCAGTATTTTATTACGATGTGGAAACCGACCAAAACGTTCAACAATATCATGATGGTGTTTAGCGAACCTTAGATTTTCTTTTAAACCAGCTTTCGTATAAAGTTCAATTCCTTTGACCTGGTCTTTAAGGTCTTCACTATGCATATAGGGCATATAAAAGAAAATCTTTTGCTGATCAGACAGTTCTGCATCAAAACCATTGTTAATTGCGCTTGCCGCAACTTCGCGCGATCGTGACTCTGTTGCAAAACATTGTTTTTCTCCCCGATACATATTTAACGGAAATTGATCAAACAATAAGATAAGTGCCAGACAACCTAAGGGCGATGTCTGCCAATGATCCAATTTTCCATCCACAGCCGATTGATAGATTTCTTCAAAGTTTAGTTTTATTTTTAGATCCAGTTCAGGAGTCGAATTAAACCATTGTTTGGTCATTTCATCAGAAAACCAAAAATCCAAAATTGAATCGATTGTTGTATATTTTTTCATTAAACTAAGGTTCTATCACTCGATCATATATTAACTCTGCATTTTCCCGCCGAGCCGAATTCGATAATAAATGTTCCTCCGCTTTTATGTCCGATACAATAAAACGATTTTTCCAGCATAAAAAACTTTATTCCTAATCCGAAGTCAGTTCACAATTGGGCCAACCATAACCCCATCGCCAGGGTAAATAGCTACATGGTTTACCGCCCAGACGTACAGCACGATACATCAATGTGCTGGTTAGTTTAAACTGAGTAAGAATTTTCTCTTCCGATATATTAAATTTTTCTGAAAGCCGTTTACTGTTTTTCGCACCATAATCCAACACACATTGTCTGAGTGCCTTGTCTGCCAATAAGCGTGCATCAAAACCGTTAACTGTTTCACCTTTCCAATAAGCACGATCATGAATCACACAACACGATTCCCATGGTGGTCTTTCATTAAAATGCTGTTTAAATTCTGGGAATACGTTAGCAAAGCCTTTCCAGGCATCCGATAGACCGCCACTGCATCCATCGGTAGTAAATTCGATTAACTTCGACTCCGGATTAGACTGCACCGCTGACAAGCGGTTTAAATTCCATTCTTCTAAATCACGATTCATTTTCAAGATTATATTTTCTTGTTCAGATTCTGCATACACATATATTCCTGGCGCAAGAAAGGCAATTAGCAAGAAGGCAAGTAAATATTTTTGCCCGATCAGCTTCATTCGATGTATTGAACTCCAATCCCGCCAAGACCACAATAACCACCTGGATTTTTCGCTAAATACTGCTGATGATATTCTTCCGCATAATAAAATTCACCCGCTGCAAGAATCTCTGTTGTAATCATCCCATTGCCATTATCGAGCAAGGCTTGTTGGAATTTTTGCTTGCTCTGCTCCGCGAGATTTTGTTGTTCAGACGAATAAAAATATATACCCGAACGATATTGAGTCCCCCTATCGTTCCCCTGGCGCATCCCTTGAGTTGGATCGTGTGACATCCAGAAAATTTTAAGTAATTCCAAATAGGATATTTCGCTGGTTAAATAGACTAGCTGAACGACTTCATTATGACCGGTTTGTCCCGAACAAACCTCCTGGTAGGTAGGATTTGGGGTAAAACCTGCAGCATACCCCACAGCCGTCAGATAAACGCCGGGACATTCCCAAAACCGACGCTCTGCTCCCCAGAAACAACCCAAGCCAAACATAGCAAGCTGGGCATCTTGCGGATAAGGCGCAAGCATATTATGGCCATTAACATAATGTTGAGCAGGTGGCTTAATGGCATCAACTCGCCCGGGTAGGGCCTTTTCTTTCGTTGGCATACTTGATTTCATAGCAGAACCAGACATTACTGAGCCTCGACAGTAAAAACAACAAGTGTATTTTATCTATATTTACTTGTCATTTGTTATCGGTCATAAATCGTTAAATTGAGCCGACATTTAACCGGCATGACCCAGCTAATATTCAACTTGAATGTAGATAATTTAAATAGATGACTAACGTGATGTTTTATTTGACAATGAAAAGAGCTTATCTTTCGCCTGATTATAAACCGATTGCGATATTATTCCCTGGCTGGCTAAGCGACGTAGCATTCTCATTTCACCGGCGATTTGATGTTCCGGTTTTAAATCCCAGAAACGACGTGCTTTTTGTAACTGTCCACTCATCGTATCAATAAAGGATTTATAACTTCGGTAATCCGGATTACTGATTAAGATCTCGAATAAATTTACTTTTGCGTATCGCGATACAAAAACGCGTTTACGCGAGATATTCAAAACAAACAGAACCAGGGCAAGCAATGCGGTTAAACTAACACCGGCAATAAAAGAAAACTCAAAAGTTGATAATGAAAAACCGAAAATCGACTTTCCGATATAATAGCCTATCAACAAAAGTAAACAGATACTAAATAGTACCAACCAATGCCAGGCAATATGTAAACGTAAATGGCCCTTATCTGCTAATGCTAATAAATGGACTGCATAGGTTTGCGGCTTAGGCTTGCTCTTAATGCTAATCCTGACTTCTTTACCGTTTACAATCTGAAACTGACGAAGCGGGCCTATGCGTGCTTGTTGTTCTAAACTGGCATTTATCTCTGTCGGCATTGATATTAAACGCTTTCCGATGAAGGACTATTCTTGTATTCGTCTCCATCCAATAAATCTTTAAGGCTTATTCCCTGAATTGCCGCCTGGGCCGCAGATTGATAATCCTCGAATAAATTAGCGATTCTGTCATCCTTAGG
>CAMYMO010000081.1 GCA_947259425.1 uncultured Ectothiorhodospiraceae bacterium
GGCCGCACAAAGTATGAGCCTGGGCGGGATTGTTACCGCGCAACAAGGTGAGTACGGTTTTATTAACTGGTATTGGCTACCGTTATTACCGTTGTTCCTGATTTATTTTATTTCCGGTGTCGCTGAAACCAACCGCGCGCCGTTTGATGTCGCCGAAGGTGAATCTGAGATCGTGGCTGGTTTCCATGTCGAATACTCGGGGATGACCTTTGCGGTATTCTTCCTGGCTGAATATGCAAACATGTTATTGATTGCCGCTCTGGCCTCAATCATGTTCCTGGGTGGCTGGTTATCACCGGTAACGGGTCTGCTCCCTGAACAATGGTTTGCGATTCCCGTGTTGGGCTATGTTTTATCTGATGGCATGCATTGGTTCTTTGCCAAAATATTTGTCTTTATTTTCTTTTTCCTCTGGTTCCGCGCCACCTTCCCACGTTATCGTTATGATCAAATTATGCGTTTGGGCTGGAAGGTCTTTATCCCGATTACGATCGTCTGGATTCTGGTTGTTGGCTTTATGGTGTTAGGAAAACTTTCACCGTGGTGGGGGGCAACTGTATGAGTTCCAATATGAATCCTAATATGAGTTCAGAGAAAAGCCAGGGCTTAAAACGCTTTTTCAAAAGTCTGTTCTTATTTGAATTAATGAAAGGTTTATCGATTACCGGTAAGTTTTTCTTTGGTAAAAAATTCACCTTACATTATCCCGATGAAAAAGCGCCGATTTCGCCACGGTTTCGCGGTTTACATGCTTTGCGTCGTTATCCAAATGGTGAAGAACGTTGCATTGCCTGTAAGTTATGTGAAGTGGTTTGTCCTGCATTGGCGATTACGATTGAATCGGAAATGCGTGATGATGGGACTCGGCGTACCACTCGCTATGATATCGATTTAACGAAATGCATATTTTGCGGCTTTTGTGAGGAATCATGTCCGGTTGATTCAATTGTTGAAACGGGAATCTATGAATATCACGGTGAAGTGGCCGGTGATTTGTATATGACTAAAGAAAAATTACTGGCAGTCGGTGATAAATATGAAAAAGATATTGCCGCGGCACGCGCTGAAGATTCAGCATATCGATAATCGAATAGATTATAAAACAATAAATAACGAACAAAACGAAAGGGTAGAACAATAACAATGACAGGTGTGCAAATATTATTTTATGCATTTGCGACGATGATGGTGTTAAGTGCCTTAATGGTCATCACTGTACGTAACCCTGTGCGTTCAGCATTATTCTTAGTGCTGACCTTCGTCTCGAGCTCTGCGATTTGGTTAATTATGCAAGCTGAGTTCCTGGCGATCGTGCTAGTGCTGGTTTATGTCGGTGCTGTGATGGTGTTGTTCCTGTTCGTGGTGATGATGCTGGATATTAATATTGCACGCTTAAAAGAAGGCTTTATTAGTTATTTACCACTTGGTATTGGTATTGCGGGATTATTTGGTGGCATGTTGACATATCTGTTGTACAACATGAAGGCAAGCGATGTTAAAACCAAAATGGGTAATCTATACCCGCCTAAATCGAAAACTGAAGACTATAGTAATACCGAAGCCTTAGGCGAGATTCTTTACACAGATTATGTCTATCCTTTTGAAATTGCGGCGGTGATCTTGTTGGTCGCAATCGTGGCTGCGATCGCATTGACCTTCCGTCGTCGTAGTAACACTAAATATCAAAATCCTGATCAACAAGTGTCGGTTAAACGAGAAGATCGTATCCGCGTTGTTAAAATGGATTCGGACGATAAGAAATAGGTGGCCTGATAATGGTACAGATACCGATAACACTAACAGAAGTACTAATTTTAGCAGCCATCCTGTTTAGCATCAGTGTGGCGGGCATTTTCTTAAATCGAAAAAATCTGATTATTTTATTGATGGCGATCGAATTAATGCTGCTGTCAGTAAATATGAACTTTATTGCCTTCTCCTATTTTATGGACGATTTGGCCGGACAGGTGTTTGTTTTCTTTATTTTAACGGTTGCGGCAGCAGAAGCGGCGATTGGTCTGGCTATTTTGGTGGTGCTGTTCCGAAATAAACGGACCATCAATGTTGAAGATCTAAACGAGATGAAGGGGTAGGGGCAGTGTTTGATAATATGCCAAGTGTGTATCTCTGGATCGTTTTAGCGCCTTTGATTGGCGCAATCATCGCGGGTCTGTTTGGAAAATTCATTGGTCGTTCCGGAGCACATTGGGTCACGATTATTGGTGTTGGCATATCCTGTCTGTTATCCATGGTCGTATTCAAACATCATGTGTTAGATGGTGGCGAAGTCTATAATGCGTCAGTTTATACCTGGCTGGTTACGGAAGGGATAACCTTTGAAGTTGGTTTTTTAATCGATAACCTGACTGCGATGATGATGGTTGTGGTGACCTTCGTTTCCTGGATGGTACATATTTATACGATCGGTTATATGCATGATGATCCGGGTTATCAGCGTTTCTTTAGTTATATCTCGTTATTTACTTTCTCGATGCTGATGTTAGTGATGTCCAACAACTTCATGCAGTTGTTCTTCGGTTGGGAAGCGGTGGGACTGGTTTCTTATCTGTTAATTGGATTCTGGTTTAAAAAAGATACGGCGACGTTTGCTAACCTTAAGGCCTTTTTGATAAACCGAGTCGGTGACTTTGGTTTTATTTTAGGTATTGCTGCGGTCCTCATGTATTTCGGTTCTCTTGATTACGACACAGTATTCAAGAGTGTTGATAAAGTAGCAGGTCAGGAGATTACCGTTATCGATGGTATGCCCTGGTCGGTCATGACCTTTATATGTATTTGTTTGTTTATTGGTGCGATGGGTAAATCGGCTCAAGTACCATTACATGTATGGCTTCCCGATTCGATGGAAGGTCCTACACCCATCTCGGCTTTAATCCATGCGGCGACTATGGTGACTGCAGGCATCTTTATGGTCGCGCGTATGTCACCTTTATATGAGTTATCTGAAACCGCATTAAGTTTTGTCATGATCATCGGTGCAACGACGGCCTTGTTTATGGGGTTCTTAGGTCTGGTGCAAAACGACATCAAACGCGTTGTTGCCTATTCAACTTTATCGCAGCTTGGTTACATGACCGTGGCGTTAGGCGCCTCTGCCTATGCAGCCGGTATTTTCCATTTAATGACGCATGCGTTCTTTAAGGCATTGCTCTTCCTGGGCGCTGGCTCGGTTATTATCGCGATGCACCATGAGCAAGATATGCGTAAGATGGGTGGTCTGCGCAAGTACATGCCGATAACCTGGATAACATCCTTAATTGGTTCGTTAGCCTTAATCGGTACGCCATTCTTTGCCGGTTTTTATTCTAAAGATTCTATTATCGAAGCCGTACACCATTCGCAAACCTGGGGCCATCAATATGCCTATTATGCGGTTCTAATTGGTGTTTTCTTTACCGCGTTATACAGCTTCCGTATGTATTTCATGGTATTCCATGGCAAAGAGCGTATGGATGAACATACTCGTGAACATCTACATGAAACCCCCTGGGTGGTCACGGTTCCATTAATTGCTTTAGCGATTCCATCGATATTTATTGGTGCGATGTTTGTTGAAGAGATGGTGTTTGGTGATTTCTTTGGCAGTGCAATCTATGTCGCACCGGCTCATGATGTGTTAGCGCAGATGCCGCAATATGATTGGTTAAGTATGGTCGCCCATGCCGTGCCTTTATCGATGCCCTTCATCCTGGCTTTATCAGGTGTTGTCGTTGCCTGGTTCTTATGGATGAAACGCCCGGACATACCAGAAAAAATCGAGAAGCAGTTCAAATGGCTGCACACTCTGCTAATCGAAAAATATTATGCGGATCATCTTTATATAAAAATAATCGCACCGATAAGTCGTTGGTTTGGTGACAAGCTCTGGCAGTGGGGTGATGTCAAACTTATTGATGGAGCGATTGTGAATGGTTCTGCTAAATCTGTTGGTTTTATTGCGAGCAAGATTCGTAATATCCAGACTGGTTTTTTATATACCTATGCCTTCGCTATGATCGTGGGGTTGGTGGTACTCATCGCCATCTTCGTTTATGGCTGGGACAAAATAATAAGCACATTAGGTTAAAACATGTTTGAATCCTGGCCGTTACTCAGTTTAGTTATATGGACCCCCATTATTGGTGGGATGCTCGTGCTTGCTACCGGTGGCGATAAGAATGCAACCGAAGCACGTGTTCTCGCGTTAGTGATTGCGGTGATTACTTTTGCATTATCCATTCCTCTGTATACCGAATTTAATAGCAGTTCTGGTTCCATGCAATTCATAGAACATCATGAATGGATGAGTCTCGGTAAAATGCGTTTTTATTATCACCTGGGAATCGATGGCATTGCTTTACCGCTTATCATCCTGACAACATTCATGACCGTTATTATCGTAATTGCGGGCTGGGAAGTGATTAAATTCAAAGCTGCCCAGTATATGGCTGCGTTCTTAATCATGTCTGGCTTGATGGTCGGTGTTTTCTCAGCATTAGATGGTGCCTTGTTCTATGTGTTCTGGGAAGCGATGTTGATACCGATGTTTTTGGTTATTGGTGTCTGGGGTGGCCCAAATCGGGTCTATGCAACGATTAAGTTTTTCCTTTATACCTTTTTAGGTTCAGTGTTTATGTTGGTGGCGTTTATCTATATGGCCAACAAGAATGGTGGCAGTTTCGAGATATTAGAATTGCACTCGTTACCGCTCACTAAAACTGAACAGATGTATATCTTTATAGCGTTCTTGCTGGCGTTTTCAGTCAAAGTACCCATGTGGCCAGTTCATACCTGGTTACCTGACGCACACGTCGAGGCTCCAACTGGGGGCTCCGTCGTGTTGGCAGCGATTATGTTGAAACTGGGTGCCTATGGTTTCCTCCGGTTTTCATTACCCATCACACCTGATGCCTCACAAGAATTAGCCTGGTTAATGATCACGTTGTCATTGATTGCGGTGGTCTACATCGGTTTTGTTGCCTTGGTTCAAAAAGATATGAAAAAGCTTATCGCTTATTCATCAATCTCACATATGGGCTTTGTCACTTTAGGCTTCTTTATTGTCTGGAGTATTTATGACCCGCAAACTCAAGATGTGAAAATGATCATTACCGGTATCAACGGTGCCGTTGTACAAATGATTTCACATGGTTTCATATCAGCTGCGATGTTCCTGGTCGTTGGTGTTATGTACGATCGAATTCATAGTCGTCAAATTGCCGATTACGGTGGTGTCGCGAACACAATGCCGACCTTTGCGGCCTTTGCCGTGTTATTTGCGATGGCGAATGCGGGTTTACCAGGTACTTCAGGCTTTGTTGGTGAGTTTCTTGTAATTCTTGCCGCATTTAAGGCCAATCCCTGGTTTGCTTTTTTAGCTGCATCAACATTAATCATCGGTGCTGCGTACACGTTATGGATGGTGAAACGCGTATTCTTTGGTGAGGTTGCTAATGAAAAAGTGAAAAACCTGACTGATATCAATAGTCGTGAATTTTTCTTCCTGTCTGTGCTGGCTGTCATGGTTCTATTCTTTGGTTTGTATCCTGCACCCTTGCTTGAGGTGATGGATGAGAGCGTGACTAACCTGGTTCGACACATACTTCAACCGAAGATACCGCAATAGGTCATCATTATGGATTTTATCGCAGCATATTTACCAACCGCCATGTCAACTGACATGACTATTGCGCAGCTACCGTTGGCTTTGCCTGAGATCATCATGTTGTGCATGGCCTCCATTGTTCTGATTGTCGACTTATTTTTAAATGACAAAACCCGCGGTGGGACTTATATACTTTCTCAATTTACGTTGGTCGCTTTAGCAATCATCACGATTATGACCTTTAGCAAACAAGATACCATTGCTTTCCATGGGACATTTATAAGAGATGGCATGGGCGATCTATTAAAGATATTCATTTATATTGCCACCTTTGCCGTATTTCTATATTCAAAATCCTATTTAAAGGCACGTGATATTTACAAAGGTGAATATTATGTCTTAGGCCTGTTTGGTGTATTGGGCATGATGATTATGGTCTCAGCGCAGAGTTTCCTGACGATTTATCTTGGCCTGGAATTACTATCGCTTTGTATGTACGCAATGGTCGCGTTACAACGTGATTCGATCATAGCATCAGAATCAGCCATGAAATATTTTGTCTTAGGCGCGATAGCCTCTGGCATGTTGTTATACGGTATGTCAATGATTTATGGTGCAACAGGTTCTCTTGAACTCTCGACCATCAGTGCCGCCGTTGCCGAGAAACAACAAAACATTATCTTAATATTTGGTCTGGTCTTTATTGTTGTAGGTGTTGCCTTTAAATTGGGTGCCGTTCCTTTTCATATGTGGCTACCCGATGTTTATCAGGGTTCACCAACTGCGGTGACAATTTTTATCGGTAGTGCGCCGAAAATTGCAGCGTTTGCGATGATGATGCGTTTATTGGTCGATGGTCTAGGCGCTTTACATGTTCAATGGCAGGATATGTTGATGATTATGGCAATTGCCTCGATGGCAATCGGTAACGTCATTGCCATAGCACAAACCAATTTAAAACGCATGCTGGCTTATTCAACTATTTCTCATGTTGGGTTTATTATGCTGGGCGTATTAACTGCGACCAAAGAAGGTTATGCCGCTTCGATGTTTTATACCATTACCTATACATTAATGGCACTCGGTGCTTTCGGTATAATCATGTTAATGTCTCGCATGGGTTTCGAATCAGACAAGCTGGATGATTTACGTGGATTAAATCACCGAAGCCCCTGGTTCGCTTTTATGATGTTGATCTTTATGTTTTCAATGGCTGGGGTACCCCCGTTTGTTGGTTTCTGGGCAAAACTGCAAGTACTTAAAGCCGTTATTTCAATAGATTTAGTTTGGTTAGCCTTGCTGGCTGTCATCTTTTCAATTATTGGCGCGTTTTATTATTTACGTATTATAAAGCTTATGTATTTTGATACGCCAAAAGAAACCTCGGGTATTGAAGCCGCTTCAGATGTTCGTTTACTTTTAAGTGTGAATGGTATTGTTGTGCTCGGGCTGGGATTGTACCCACAACTTATTATGGGTTTGATCACGAGCGTGATCTAACAATTAAGTATGAGATAATTAATCCCGGTAAAATATCTCAACTCTCATAAGAAATTCATGTTGTGCTTCAAAATTATTATCTTTGTTAAATAATGTTTGGGTTTGAAGATCCAGGAACAGATAATCAGAGTGAATATTCTGGCGATATAAAACACTGGTTAGATAATCCGTTGCATGAATACTGCCATCTGAATTAGCAAATCCAGCGATTTTATAAGTTATTGCACGTTTATGGCTCAGGGTATGAACGATTTCAGCCGTTTGACTGAAATCGTAAATGTCAGTTTCGTCGGTATAGCGTAGCAGTGAGGTAGTGCGGAACAAAAACGTACGTGTCAATGGCCTGTCCCAGCGCATTGTGCTATCAAAGCCGAAGCCGGATGAATCAAACCAATATAGACTTTCGTTCAGATATAGAGCCCACTTTTTAAAGAATTCGCTTCGATCGATTCGTAATCGAGCATACACATCAAGCGGAGACCGAATCTTTACACCAAGTGAAGGACGAGCCTTCCAGCCAAAGAAACCAACACTTTTTTCAACACCTGTAAACAGTCCTGTGTTTTCATTGGTGGTAGAGGCTGGATCTTTTTGTCGACTTTCAAGTTCAACTAAGTCCTGTTGTTCTTCAGGATCACTTTCGATGACAAGTCTATATTTTTCCTTAATACCGGGAAACCGAGCTCTGAGACTTATCGAACCGTCAAATTCAGCACCTTGACCTTCCGGCCAGATTGTTTCAAAGGTAATGCGCAGATGACTCCCTGTGCTTTCGTTAAATGCCTGATTGGTCGCGAAGAAATTGTCAACACCCAGTACTGTTTTATGCAAATAGCTGGAGATCAATTTTTGATGATCATCTAAAAATGAAAAAAATGGTGGTTTACCGATCGAAGTATGAACATGTATATCCTCGCTTAGATAATCATCGTCAGTTGATTCATCACTGGCCAAATCATCATTTGCTCCTGTATTAACGCTTGTTTTATTTTGTTCGAGTGGTTCTTCTATTTCAATTAGCAAATAAGGAGGCTTTTGTTCAGCGTCAGATATCTCTGAGTTGTGCTGGGTCTCATCTTCATCTTGCGTTTTATTCTGTTCAGAAAGTTCGTTATCGATTAGCAAGAAAGGAGGCGTTTGTTCGGTTGTTAAGTTATCACCGTTTAAATCATTTTCTATTAATGTTGCAGCATCATCTGATTTTGAATTAACTGCTTTCGGGTGGGGCTGGGAGTCATTTGCCGTCTTGGTTGGGGGTTTATTTTGTGCGGATGGCTCGTCATCAGCTAGTAGGAAAGGGGGGCTATGTTCATTGCTATATCCTATCTGAGGACAGGTAATGACTAAAATTGTTATGAAATGAGCTAAAGTGGACTGCCAGTAATTAATGATCACTATTTACTCATATGAAATCTATATTAAACGCAAGGACTTTTATTCTAACAAAAAATAAAGCCTACAAATAACGTTTTTATAATTAAACAGCCATTATTTGCGAGCGTATTTATCCGTTTAATCAAGTTAAGGAATTATAACATCAAAAACATATTGAATTACTAAGGTACTATCCGATTCATAATACATTATGAATACTAAGTAGACAATATTTAAATTGGGTTGTCGCACAGGAGACAGAAGGGGTAATTACTATGTGCTAAAAAGGGGCCGCTTTTACCATCATGTTAAGGAAACATGAACAAGCTAACTAATAAATATATTTATTGTGTGAATTGAAACCAAGGAGAGTAAAAATGAGGTTTAACGTTAAAAATATAGTAATCGCGGGCATGATGTCTTCAACGATTGCGCTAAGTTCGTTACCTATGGCACAAGCTGCAGAATGGAGCTATGAAGGGAATACCGGTCCGGAATTTGGGGTAGCTTAGCAGAAGAATATTTTTTGTGTTCTGAAGGTCAGGAGCAGTCACCGATTAATATCGTTTCCGGGTTAATTTCTGGGTTAACAACCAATGCAAATCTACAAGGACTTAAAACAAAATATGATAGTGCCGCATTAAATGTGCAAAACAACGGTCATACTATACAAGTGAATATGGCACCTGGCAGTACGATTAAAACACCCACGGGCCGTTATTCTTTATTACAATTTCATTTCCATTTTGAAAGTGAACATAGCGTAGACGATGCACACACTGCACTCGAAGCACATTTTGTGCACATGAATAAAAAAGGTCAACTTGGCGTGTTAGGTGTGTTTATCAAACAAAGCCATGATGGTGAAGAAAATAAAGCATTAAAAATAATCCTGGCCAATGCGTCACATGAAGTTGCAATAAAGGATTTGAACGAAGAACTTGATCTGGAAAACCTTTTACCTGACGATGATATCGAAGATTTTTGGCATTACAAGGGTTCCTTAACGACGCCACCTTGTTCTGAAGGTGTTAAGTGGTATGTGGCAAAAAAACATATCCATGCTTCTCATACACAAATTGAAACGATGGCGACCTTGTTGCATCACAATAGCTATCGTCCGACTCAACCATTAAATGGTCGTGCAATATATGACGTGAAAGACGATTAAATTTCAAAAGCTCTATTAAATGATTAACCGTCACTTTTTATAAGTGGCGGTTTTTTTTGATTAATCTGCATGAACTTTTGGCATTAACCTGATTGTCACTATGTGGATATAGTCATGCTTGACTTCCAATTTGTAATAGCTATGGTTAATAAAGCTTCAATCCTTAAAAGGAAACACGTATGTCAGATACTTTATATGAACGGTTAGGTGGCGAAGCAGCAGTTAATGCTGCTGTGGATATCTTTTATCGGAAAGTACTTAGTGATGATTCTATTAGCCATTTTTTTGATTCCACTGACATGGGTGAACAACGGGCAAAACAAAAATCATTTTTGACAATGGCATTCGGTGGCCCAAATAATTATAGCGGGAAAGACTTGCGTGAGGCACATAAAGGCCTGGTCGAACAGGGTTTAGGTGAATCTCATTTCACCGCTGTGGCACAGCACCTTCAAGCAACCCTGACTGAACTAGGTGTAGCAGAAGACTTGATCAACGAAGTGATGACCATTGCAGCAAGCACGCATGATGATGTATTAAACCTATAATTATTTTCTGTCCATTGACTACGATACTTTTTGAAGGAAATACTTTAGATTGTACGGACGCAGAATCGGTGCTCGATTGTTTGCTGCGTCATGGTATAAAAGTTAGTTATTCCTGTAAAATGGGAACATGTCAAGCATGCCTACTCAAAGCAGAGGGATGTGAATTACCGGCTGGAACACAAACAGGCTTACCAAAGAACCTTAAACTAGAAAATTATTTCTTGTCATGTTTGTTTTACCCTGATTCAGACATAAAGGTATCGCAGACAACAACATCAAGCTTATTCAAAAAAGCAGTCGTGGTTGAAAAAAATAAATTCACTGATGATATTCTTCAGTTAATTTTAGAGCCTCTTGATGTGTTCGAGTTTTATGCCGGACAATTTGTCAATCTAAAAGCGGAAGGTGAAACTGTACGAAGTTACTCATTAGCAAGTAATCCGAATGAATCAGAACGGCTTGAGTTGCATATTAAACGGATGAGAAATGGGTGGATGAGCAATTGGTTGTTTGATGAATTGTTGGTTGGTGATCAAGTGGAATATCAGGGGGCAAATGGAACTAGCTTTTATACAAAGGATAATTCTGATAAACCTATGCTATTAATTGGTACCGGAACCGGATTGGCACCTTTATTAAGTATTATTCGATACGCTCTTAGTGTTGGGCATCGTGGTGAGATTATTTTATATCATGGTACCCGGCATGCAACGGGATTATATCTTAATAGTCAGTTAATCGCTTTGGCCGATAAAGTTAAAAACTTTTCCTATTTTGCGTGTCTGTCTGGTGAAATAGAGTTTGACGGTACTTTGCACGGACGCGCGAATGATTTAGCATTACAAAAATATAAAGATCTCACTGGTTGGCAGGTATACTTATGCGGTGAACCGGAAATGGTTAAGAAAACACAACGATGTGCCTATCTTGCGGGAGCAAATCTGGATGAGATTCATACAGATCCATTTAACCTAAGGGACTTAAGAAAACGTCGTAGAAAATAATTTTAAAAGAATATGCTAATAATTTTGGGATGGGGAAAAATGAATCAACATAGGAATGTTGTAAAATTAACGTGGTTAGCGCTATTGTCATTACCGATGTTGGTCTCTTGTTCATTCTTTGAAAAAGAAGATCCACTAGCCCGAGAACGAGCTGAATTAAAATCCGAAGTAGATAGTTTTTTTGCAATATATTGGCGTGCGGCAAAAATATCAGCTCGTTCATTACCTGTCACCGGAAACGAATCGGGCTTGGATTTTGAAGCACTCCAATCGGAGACTAACCAAAAATTCAAATTCGGAACGAATTTAAGTAAGATTTATAACTATGTAAATGCATCTGTTATCGCCGGCGATAAAACAATTGAACGTCCAACTTTTACAACTTCAGGTTATTTACAAATTGCAAAAGAAATACTGTCGCTAAAAGAAACGGTAATTAATACGGATGAAGACCAGTTCCCAACTCTGATGGAAGTCGTTGCAAGAACTCATAAGGCGTTAAAAATAGAGATGGCTCCAATCCCTGAAAATTGGTCATCTGCATATGAGCATTGGGTTTTTGCTTTAATAATGGAATCGAGACTTTCTCCTGGTGCTTGGAAAACTTACGAGTTAGATAAACTAAATCCACGTGAACTAGATAAGACTGACTATCAGGTATTGGCAGCTGCACATAAATCAATCAATTTGATTCGTAACGGCTGGAATTTCCTGGCAATTGAAAATACGACCGATGCCCTGGAAATACTGGATGGAAAGATTGAGCTCTCAAATGATTTTAACTCGATTTATTTGAATTTAGACACGATGTCGAATGAAAAAAGTTTTGTTATACAAATGCGAGCAATCTTAAAATTAATGCGTGGTTTTGCTCGTTTCAAAACTGAGGATGAAGAACTGGAAGTTGTCGCATTACAGGATTTATCAGAGGCATTAGATGACTTTAACCAGCTAGGCTTAAATAATGAATTAACCTGGATGACTAGCTTGTTTGTTTATATTAAACAAGGCAAGAGTGATGAAGCGATAGAAACGATCGATAGACTAAAGGCAAGCCCATATATCAGTGCTAAAGAGCGTCAATTACTCGAAAACACTAAAACGGCTTTAAAAAACCGTGATCCGGAATCAGCTTTTAATATTGTTACCGATAAAATTTCCATGTCGCAAATAGGCTATCAGTACGCGCAATCTCGATTCTCAGATGTCGAATGGAAAAGATTAATTGAACGTACTGAACTGGGTAAAAAGCTTATAAATTTATTTCCGGAATTAACCAAGAACTATGAAAAAGCCAAAAAGTATTTAACTGCGGAAAAGTTAAAAGCAGAGGGCAAGGCATTGTTCGATAATCTATCAAAATAAGCGTATTATTAAAAACAAATCATAAATGGGCAATAATTAAACAATTAAATGCACAAGCAAGATAAAAACACACTTTTGGTAAACATTACTATTTTTGCATATTAATCATAGTTATGCTGTGAACATGATATTGAATGGTGATGAGCTCGAAAATAGGGCACAGTTAGCACAATAATAAAATCACTAACCTAACACGAGTCAAAAGGGGTATACCATGGAACAAGCACTCATGATTGCCATCGGCTGTGCTATTGTCGCGGTTGTTTACGGCCTTATCTCAATATCATCCATTCTAAAATTATCGGAAGGTAATGATGATATGAAACGCATCTCAAAAGCGATTCAGGATGGTGCGTCTGCCTATCTTAAACGACAATATGTAACGATTTCGATTGTCGGTGTCATTTTGTTTATTCTAATTTATATTTTACTTGATTCACCTGCAACAGCGATTGGATTTCTAATCGGTGCGATTTTATCAGGTGCTGCGGGTTTCATCGGGATGCATGTTTCCGTCAGGTCAAATGCACGTACCGCCGAGGCGGCTCGTGGTGGATTAAATAAGGCCTTAGGCGTAGCGTTCAAAGGCGGAGCGATTACCGGCATGTTAGTAGTCGGCTTAGGCTTGCTTGGTGTGGCCGGTTTCTATGCGGTCTTATTGCAAATGGAGGTTAAAGATGCATTACATCCTTTGGTTGGTTTGGCCTTTGGTGGCTCATTAATTTCAATTTTTGCTCGGCTGGGTGGAGGTATCTTTACCAAGGGTGCAGATGTTGGGGCTGATATTGTGGGTAAGGTAGAGGCAGGCATTCCTGAAGACGATCCGCGTAACCCGGCCGTGATCGCAGATAACGTCGGCGACAATGTTGGTGATTGTGCAGGCATGGCCGCGGATTTATTTGAAACGTATGCGGTGACGGTGATTGCGACTATGCTGTTGGGAAGTTTGTTATTCACCAATTTAGGCCAACAAGCCATATTGTATCCGTTGGTTCTCGGAGGTGCGTCCATCATTGCTTCGATCATAGGCACATTTTTTGTGAAAGCGTACGAGGGTGGCAAGATCATGAATGCGCTTTATCGTGGGTTGGCGGTATCTGGCGTACTTGCCGCGATTGCATTTTATTTTATCACCAAAGATATGATGGCCGATTTTGAAGGTGGCTATATGAGCCTGTTTTGGTGTGCATTGATCGGTTTGGGACTGACGGCCGCGATGGTGGTGATAACCGAATATTATACGGCAACGGAATATAAACCGGTTCGACATATTGCTGAGGCCTCTACGACTGGAGACGGTACCAATGTTATCGCTGGTTTAGGCGTTTCCATGAAATCAACAGCGGCACCGGTTATTGCCGTATGTGCATCTATATACGGTGCATATGAGCTTGCTGGTTTATATGGCATTGCGATTGCGGCAACGTCGATGTTATCGATGACTGGGATCATCGTCGCCTTGGATGCGTATGGTCCAATTACGGATAATGCGGGTGGCATTGCCGAAATGGCAGAACTTGATGAATCCATTCGTAATATAACCGACCCGTTAGATGCCGTTGGTAATACCACAAAGGCCGTGACAAAAGGATACGCAATTGGTTCGGCAGCGCTTGCCGCACTTGTTTTATTTGCTGATTTTACTCATGGGTTGGAAAAGGCGGGTATTTCCGTGAGTTTCGATTTATCTGATCACATGGTCATTATTGGTTTATTTATTGGTGGATTGGTACCTTATTTATTTGGTGCAATGGCCATGGAGGCTGTTGGTCGTGCTGCAGGTGGTATCGTTAATGAAGTCCGACGCCAGTTTAGAGAAATGCCAGGCATTATGGATCGCAGTGAACGCCCAGACTATTCTCGTGCTGTAGATATGTTAACGCGCTCAGCAATTAAGGAGATGATGATACCGTCATTACTGCCAATCGCCGTACCGTTATTTGTCGGGCTGGTACTTGGTCCGAAAGCGCTGGGTGGTCTATTGCTTGGTACTATTATTACGGGTCTATTTGTTGCCATTTCGATGACAACCGGTGGTGGAGCCTGGGATAATGCTAAAAAGTATATTGAAGACGGCAATTTTGGCGGTAAAGGTTCCGATGCTCACAAAGCCGCTGTAACCGGGGATACCGTAGGTGATCCGTATAAAGATACCGCCGGACCGGCTATCAACCCGTTAATCAAGATCATTAACATTGTTGCACTGTTGATAATTCCCATATTACCAACCATGTAATAACTACTGGCCTGATTGTTAGACCCGGTTGAATCAGCTTCAACCGGGTTTTTTTATGCGCATCATTTAATGGTATAGTATTCAATTCAGGTCACTATTCTAATTATTATGCAAAGTTTATGGAATGAGCAAGAAGCCAGCCTCTGTCAGGACGAACTGGCCCTGCGTGTCTATACATCACGGTTATTAGGACAAGAACCTGCGCTCGTTTTACACGGTGGTGGAAATACTTCAGTTAAGATTACTGAGAACGATATATTCGGTAACGAGCAGGAACTGCTTTATGTGAAGGGAAGTGGTTGGGATTTGGCTACCATCGAAGCGGCAGGATTTCCAGCGGTAAAACTGGATCATCTTATTGCCCTGGCTGGTCTCGAGTCTTTGTCTGATCCCGATATGGTGAATGAACTCAAGACACATACGACCAGGGCTTCTGCTCCAACACCGTCGGTAGAAGCGATATTGCATGCCATCTTACCTTTTAAATATGTTGATCATACTCATGCCGATGCCGTGGTGACCATTACCAATACTCCGGATGGGTTCAATCGAATTAAAGCGCTATATGGTGATGACGTGGTTATTGTGCCCTATGTTATGCCTGGCTTCGATCTAGCAAGAGTCTGTGCAGAAGAGTTCAGCAGACAAAAAAACGATAACACGATAGGCATGGTATTAATGAATCATGGTATTTTTAGTTTTGCCGATAATGCCAGGGATTCCTACGAACGAATGATTGCGTTGGTTAACCGAGCTGAAACCTATCTAAAAGATAATCATGCCTGGGAAATCAATATCGACAAAGTAAACAAAAGACCTGTTAAAGATAAACGAATCTTACAGGCGGAGATGCGCAATAAATTATCTTCGGTTGTTGAAAAGCCAATGATCCTGCACTCAACAAGAAGCGCAGATGTTTTTTCATTCATAGCGCGAACAGATATTGACAGCATTTCACAACAGGGTCCAGCCACGCCGGATCATGTCATACGGACTAAACGGGTTCCCATGCTGAGTCGCGAGTTCGATAAAAATCTTACGGATTATGTTTCCGGTTATCGAAATTATTTTGCACAATATTCTAAACAAACTAAAGCTGATGTAACCATGTTAGATCCCGCACCGCGCGTGGTGCTGGACAATGATCTGGGCTTGTGTACGTTAGGTAACACCATCAAAGCTGCGTTAATCAATCGAGACATCTATCAACATACAATCAACATCATTCTTCGTTCAACCATGCTGGAACAATTTCAGGCCTTGCCGGCAAAAGATATCTTTGCTGTGGAATATTGGGATCTGGAACAGGCTAAATTGAAAACATCAGGTAACAAACCTGCATTTGAAGGTGAGGTTGCGTTGGTCACTGGGGCTGCTTCGGGGATAGGAAGGGCCTGTGTTGCGTCGTTATTAAAACGAGGCGCGGCCGTGATCGCGCTCGATATTAACGAGCAAGTGACTGAATTATACGATTCAGCGAATTATTGTGGTCTGATTTGCGATATTACTTCACCGGAAGCCATTGAACAGGCGCTTGATGAAGGCGTTAAGTGTTTTGGTGGTATTGATATGTTGATCTTAAATGCCGGTATTTTCCCAGCATCCGCGAATATTGATGAACTTGATATGAAATTATGGAATAAGACATTAGAGATCAACCTAACCTCAAATTTATATTTATTAAAAGCAGTACATCCACTGTTGAACCTGGCGCCACGCTACGGACGGGTTGTCATCATTGGTTCAAAAAATGTATCCGCACCCGGGCCAGGCGCAAGTGCCTATTCTGTTTCGAAAGCAGCATTAAACCAATTAATGCGTGTTGTTACACTTGAATGGAGCCATGATAATATTAGAATTAATGCGGTACATCCTGATGCGGTTTTTGATACCGGGATATGGACGGATGAAATTTTGAAAGCACGTGCCGATTCATACCAGTTAAGTGTTGATGAATATAAAACCCGGAATCTTTTAAAGACAGAAGTGACCAGTCATGATGTTGCGGAGTTAGTGGCTGAGATGTGCGGATCACTGTTTGCAAAGACAACGGCAGCTCAACTACCCATTGATGGTGGGGATCTTCGTGTAATATAGAAAGTTTTTTTGTTGATAAAAATTATTATATCTACGCCATTCAGTTTAGATTTAATTACAGCGGTTATTATCTGTTTGGTATTAAGTAACATAGACATTTTATGATTATTTGAAGTGGAGAGAAACGATGAATAAGGTAAGCCTTATTGTGACTAGCGTTTTTTTATTGATGCTGAGTCAGGTGAGTATCGCTCGAGATGATATTGGTGATTATTCGGTTGCAAATGTGTTGTCTAGCGAACAGGCAAAACAGAAATTGGGCGGTATTAAATATTATTTTGGAGGCCAGCAACATAGTAAAGTATTAAAACGCTATGGGGTTTTTAGCACAAACAAGAAAACTAACGCATTTGGTAAATCGGATCAGGAGGCTTGCGAATGGGTCTTTTTGAGTGCGATGATACAGTTAAAAGAAAAGGCCTTGTCGCTTGGGGCGAATGCAGTTATCAATATTAAATCAAATTACAAAGGGAATTTAACGACGAGCGATGAAACCTTTAAATGCGGTGCTGGGGCGATTATTGCCGGGGTCGCGTTACAAGGTGAATTCGTGACGATTAAATAAACCTAAATCCTGCCATCGTTAAATTTGAAATTCGATGGGTGAAGCCTCTGACAATCCCTGATTTCGTCTGTATAATCACGC
>CAMYMO010000082.1 GCA_947259425.1 uncultured Ectothiorhodospiraceae bacterium
GGCCATTCGCCCGGTGCCCGCTTCGCATAATGCTTAACCAGCTTTAGCATCGCATCCTGCACAATATCCAGTGCATCGGCCTGTTGCCCGGTTGCCAGCAGACACATCCGATAAGCTCGACGTTCATTGGCCGCCAGGAACTGATCCATGTCCCTGGCAGTTTGGCTGGTTGTACTCACCCGCTCATTATCCCAATACTGAACACCTTTCCCCCTTACTACGGCTAGCGGATCACTCATCTGGCTTTAACTGGATCTTACCGGTTTTCGAGACGAACCACATAATCGTTCTGGTCCAGCTCAGCCGAATTTGTGTGTCGAATCGTTAGTGACGGCCGGAACGATGCGCGATACGTTTGTTGGCCTGTTTGCCACGACGATCCCATTTACGATCAGCCCGTTTGCCACGGTTATCCATACGTCGATCGATGCGGTCGCCTTTTTTATCCAAACGATGCTCGACTCGATCACCACGCCGTTCCAGCTTATTGGCCAGGCCATCTCGATCATGTTCGCGAGCATGATCCGCTCTTCGATCAAAGGCATTTTCAGCCCGATCGCCACGACGATCGAGGGCATCGTTGATATGATCCCCACGGCGATCCAGTCGATTCTCGACCCGGTCTCCATGGCGGTCAAAACGATCATCGACCCGATCACCCCGCCCGTCTGCGAAGGCATTCGTCGAGGCCAGTGCTGTGGCCAAACCCAAATAGAGTAATTTATTCATTTTTTAAGCTCCTGATTGTTTGTCATCGTCTAGTAATAACAACGCACCAGGAGAAATATCGTTGACATAAAAAAACCCCACTTTAAAAGCGGGGCCAGATATTGTTCTTATTGATTTATTTTTTTATCCGTTTGGTTCAACGTCAGTTGCTTGTAAGCCTTTAGGGCCGGTCTCCACTTCAAAGTTTACGCTTTGACCTTCGTTAAGACTACGGTAGCCATCCGTTTTGATTGCGCTAAAGTGAACAAATACATCATCACCACCATCTTGTGGCGCGATAAATCCAAACCCTTTTGCATTGTTAAACCATTTGACTGTGCCTGTGGCCATAATAAATTACCTCGAATTGCTAATACACTTTCTGTCCTGCATGTTCCCCTCCTCCTACAAAATTGATGAACATACAGTTGCGCTAAGTATACCCCTCACTATTATAATTGCCTATGCATATCCGTATAATTTTTATCGTCATAAAACTTTATCAGCATATTCTAAAATAGTTGATCTTTGAAATTTTTAGATTAAATCTAAATTTTTTAAAGGTAACAATGCAAAGTCTAGCTTGGAAGATTTTCTTCTAAAAACTCGGTGTAGTTTTCTGCACTGACGATCTGAGTTCCATCACAGTTAAACTGGATTCGAACAATCGATTGCACAATATTGATGGTAATATTCCGCATGTAGTAGGTCGGCATCTCTCGTAGCGTTTTTAACGTGGTCACCACAGAAATAATCTCTTCGACTTCCATCGGTTCCCAGCTTTCCCCACGTCGGGTCAGGATATTTTGCCAATAGGTTGGCATGTGTTTGTAGACCGGATTATCACGTAGACACTGATAGGTATCGCGAATCAATTTAATTTTATCGTTGTAATCAATTAATGGAAACTGACGCTCGATGTAATTATGATCGGCCATCTTTTCAGCCGAGTGAACCTCATGGGTCATCGGATCAAACACCGAATTGGTTCGGATCTCACCGTTATTAAACCCAACAAACAGCTGGTAAGTACTGCGATTCAATAAAAGTTCCTGGAACCAGGGGATCAGTTCATCAATATGTTCGTCAACATCTGAAAGATAGCGTTTTCGATCGCCTGTGGTTTCACGCATGGATGGATCACCACGAATTCCGATTTGTAAACTGGAGGCATTCAAACCGGCGGCACTCACCAGGCTCTCTTTTAACACGAGTTCTTCTATTTCGTTTTCTTTGTCAGACATTGTTAATTATTTTATTGTTTCATTTTTTAATGACGCGCATACTAAATCAAGTTTACCCGTCACGACGCGACCGGTTCCGCATTTTTTGCCTGTTCTGTTTAGTTTTGTCATCAAAATTTAAATCCGTACGTTGCGTCGCAAAACGTTTACCTTTTTTAACACCTGCCCTTACTGATTTCGTGTTTTTTGGTTGCCAGCTCGGTACTAAATGACGCTTACCATTACCGATTAAATTAGCATGTCCCATCCTTTGTAATGCCTTTCGTAGGATCGGCCAGTTCTCAGGATCATGATATCGTAAAAAGGCCTTATGTAATCGACGTTGCTTTAAACCTTTGGCTGAAAAAACATCATCGCTATTATGACGCACTTTCTTTAACGGATTTTTACCGGAATGATACATCGCGGAGGCAATCGCCATCGGCGAAGGTAAAAAGGTCTGTACTTGATCCGCACGAAAATCATTGGTCTTCAACCATATGGCTAAATTCATCATATCCTCGTCGGTGGTCCCTGGATGCGCAGCAATAAAATAAGGAATTAGATATTGTTCTTTACCGGCTTCTTTTGAATATCGTTCAAATAATTTTTTAAAGCGATCATAGGTGCCCATGCCCGGTTTCATCATTTTAGACAACGGTCCGGATTCGGTATGTTCTGGTGCTATTTTTAAGTAGCCGCCAACATGATGCGAGACCAGTTCTTTAACGTACTCGGGTGATTCAATCGCCAGGTCATAACGTAAACCTGAGGCAATCAGGATCTTTTTAATCCCCGGCAAACGCCGAGCACGACGATACAATTTAATCAAGGGATTGTGATTGGTATTCAAATTTTTACAGATGCCTGGGTACACGCATGATAAACGACGACACGCCGTTTCAATCTCTTTACTTTTGCAGGCAAGGCGATACATGTTCGCAGTCGGGCCGCCAAGATCGGAAATAACTCCGGTAAAGCCTGGCACTGTATCGCGAATCGTCTCAATCTCGCGAATGATTGAATCTTCAGATCGATTCTGAATGATACGTCCCTCATGTTCGGTTATCGAACAAAAAGTACAACCACCAAAACAGCCGCGCATAATATTGATTGAGAAACGGATCATCTCATAAGCCGGGATATTTTTATTTTCATAGGCGGGATGAGGTAATCGCGTGTAACTTAACTCAAACACTTTATCTAACTCATCGGTCTCGAGTGGGGTCGGCGGCGGATTTATCCACACATCTTGTTTGCCGTGTTTTTGCACAATCACGCGTGCATTGCCCGGATTGGTCTCGAGGTGAAATACTCGCGAGGCATGGGCATATAAGACCGGATCCTGTTTGACCGTTTCATAACTCGGCAAGCGTACATAAGTTTTATTGCGTGGATGTTTCGTTACCTTTCGATGAAACGGAACGATCGTCGTCTGCTCCATTGTCGATGGCACATCTGCAGCCGTTGCATTGGTTTGGCTAACCTCGGCATAAGGATCAGGATGGTTATCCACTTTTCCTGGTTGATCGATCAAAGCAGAATCGATCTCAAACCAGTCCGCGGTGTCGTGACGGCGTATAAATGCACTTCCGGCAATATCGGTAATTTCCGAAATCGCCTCACCCGCCGCCAAACGGTGGGTCACCTCAACGATTTGTCGCTCAGCATTGCCATATAATAATAAGTCCGCCTTACTATCTAATAATACCGATCGCCGTACCGTCTCAGACCAGTAATCATAGTGCGCAATGCGACGCAAACTGGCCTCAATGCCACCGATGATAATCGGTACCGCTTTATAAGCCTCCCGACAGCGTTGTGCATAGACATTAACTGAACGATCCGGTCTTAACCCGCCCTTACCTTCGGGGGTGTAAGCATCGTTGCGGCGAATTTTTCGATCAGCCGTGTAGCGATTGACCATCGAATCCATATTACCGGCGGTAATCCCAAAACAAATATTGGGTTGACCTAACTTTTGGAAATCTTCTACCGAACGCCAATCGGGCTGGGCAATAATGCCGACTCGATAACCTTGTGCTTCAAGCACCCGGCCGATCACCGCCATCCCAAAGCTGGGATGGTCGACATAGGCATCACCGCTGATAATGATGACATCACAGCTATCCCAGCCTAAATCCGCCATCTCCTCCAGGCTCATTGGCAGCACAGGTGCCGGACCCAGCTTGTGAGCCCAGTGCTTACGGTATGAGAATAATGAACGAGCAGATGACATAGACTAACAACCTGGGGATAAACCCGATGATACGAATGAATACAATTTCAACAATTGTATCATAGGTATGAAAGGGGCAAATTTAAATAGTCGAGCTTAAAAAGTCCTTCAATATTCGGGGATATTCAGGGGTGAGCTTAAAACTATTGTTGTGATCACCCAGTAACGGATGAAATTGTTTCGGCTCGCGAGCGGCCTCAAATAAGGCTCTACCATGTGAATAGGGGATAATCTCATCATCTGGGCTGTGTAAAACTAAGATTGGAATCGTAATCTCGTTCATCCGTG
>CAMYMO010000083.1 GCA_947259425.1 uncultured Ectothiorhodospiraceae bacterium
CAGATTTGATATCTAACGGGTCATGCGCACCTCGAAAAGGGGCAAAGGCAACCAGCGCCAGTTGATAACCATTGACCTGCCAACGGGCGATATCACCTTGCAGGCCAGAGTGCCGAATACCGGCATCGCTTAACGCCGCCATACTGGCTAAGCGACCCGGTTCACCAAAATCGCGGGCATGGTTATTAGCGAGGCTCATAACATCAAATCCCGTGCTAACCAGGTTTTCGACATAATGTGGTGGCGTTCGAAACAGGTAACAACGTTTTGGATCTCGACATTTTTTGGCTGGCTCTCCCCCCGCTAATAGACTCCCTTCAAAGTTTCCAAAAGTAACATCCGCATTGACTAATACTGAGGCGACGCCTGCGAGTAATTGCTTACCTTCATTTGGAGGGAGATGGTTTTGCGGGAAATCGGTTCCCAACATCACGTCGCCCACCGCAACGATATGCAATGGCTCCGCTAGTGATGATGGCAGGCGCTCATCGACCATCGCCGTCTTAGATTCGACGCTTTCCTGACTAGGCGCTGTCGTCGCCTCTCGAGCCGTTTCACTCTGATCAGAGGCCGAATCTAATGTTGGCTTGGTTCCAGGTAACGTCGAGCAGGCACCGACTGCTAAGCTCAGCAGAGAGAAAAGTAATATGCGAAAAAAATGATTAAAAATAGGGGTAAAGTCCAAACTTGGCATGCTCAACGATCCTTATGGCCAAAAGACATCGGCTGAGCGCTCAGACTAGCAGGAATATTAGAATATACTAACGTGAGGCGTGAATGTATTTTTTCGGGTTCACCGCTCGGCCGTTAACCATCACTTCAAAATGCACATGGGGTCCGGTTGAACGACCCGTGGTACCCATCTTTGAGATCACCTGTCCTTTTTTGACTGTTTCACCAACAGAGACAAGATTTTTCAAACTATGACCATAGCGAGTAACGTATCCATTGCCATGGTTAATTTCAACTAGATTACCATAACCCGAACGCTTGCCAGAATAAGTCACCACACCTGCGGCAACGGCAACGACATCCGAACCAAGCTTACCTGCAA
This sequence comes from uncultured Ectothiorhodospiraceae bacterium, assembly GCA_947259425.1. Classification (GTDB taxonomy): domain Bacteria; phylum Pseudomonadota; class Gammaproteobacteria; order UBA6429; family Thiohalophilaceae; genus SZUA-24. The sequence continues at coordinate 1,055 of CAMYMO010000083.1, forward strand.
AATCAACACCTGAGTGATGAACACGGCGACCTGAGAATGGATCCGTACGAATACCAAAATAAGATGACAACCAGCCACGTGCAACCGGACGTCCCGTCGGCATCACTTCGGCCTGTAAATTACGGGTCATCAGCATCGTTTCTAAAACATCGAGTTGTTTACTACGGTCATCGAGTTGTGCGGATAAGCCATTTAAGGCTGAGATAAAATCGGGAACTTCTAGCGGGCTACCCTGGGCTGCAGCCGGACCACCTTGAGCGGGTGGGCTGGTAAAATCAAACTCGCCCTTATCCAGTTTAGCCATATTCGTTAAACGACCACCCAGCGCATCCAGTCGGATCACATGCGCCTGTAATTTACCTAAGCGTAGGGCTAAAGCATTTAGGTTATCTTCGGCCTTGGCAGTGACTTCGGTTAATTGTAAACGCTGCGCGTCAAGCTCGGCTTGCACCGCAACTGTCAGGTCATCGGGATTGGCTTGCATATGCGCGATACCCATTTGGTAACCGGCATAGACAAGAACGGCGGGTAATACGACAAGGAATCCTGCTAACACCACAGCCAATTTTTGATGACTTAGTGAAACAAGACCCGAACACCCTTTTTTACGTCTCAATACAACGATATTCATTTTTTCAAGCGCCACTGAACCAGCATAAGTACTGGCTTCTCAATTAGTTATCGGTTAGGTAACATTTAACTTTATTTTTATTTACTTAAGGACTGATTTAAAACACAATCCTAAAAGTGTTTGACAAAATTTAACGAAGCCGTAAGTAAATAGCAAGCTAAATTTACCCAATGATTATGAAATTAAGTCGGTCTGTAAACAAGGTTCTTGTAGAAGCAAATGACGATCTTGCGATCTTAGTCACAAGAACTAAGGAATTATCCTATCTAACCCAGATTTTACGGCAACAACTTGAACCCGACCTGGCAGTTCACTGTTATATAGGTAAATTAGATAAAGATTGCCTGGTCATTTTGGTCGATTCAGCGGCCTGGGCAAGCAAATTGCGCTTCCACTCGCAAACCTTATTACCGCAATTACAAATGGCCCACCAAAGCTTTGCTCAACTCAGCCTGATTCGGGTGAAAATTCTGAGCCAATCGGTCTCGATACCCGAACCAGAATACCAAAAACCGAAAATGAATAAAGAAAATGCAAAGGGACTCAATACCCTGGCTGAAAGCATCGATGATGCCGACTTACAGGCCGCGCTAACGCGTCTCGCTGAACGCGCCAAATAACAATAACTCGATAATAATCAGCAGGTTAGCTTAAGATCAATTAGCTGGCTTGAACCGGTTGCATGAACGAGATTGGCGCCTTGTCTTCGTCTTCAAAGGTGACCAGATCCCAGGCATTTTCATTCGCAATTAACTCACGCAGTAAACGGTTGTTCAAAGCATGTCCAGATTTATGTCCGCTGAAGGCACCAATCAGACTGCGACCTAGTAAATAGAGGTCACCGATGGAATCAAGGATTTTGTGTTTAACGAATTCGTCCATATAACGCAGGCCATCTTCATTTAATACACGGTAATCATCCAGCACCACCGCATTATCAAGGCTGCCACCTAAGGCCAGATTGCAGGCACGCAGGCTTTCGATTTGATTCATAAAACCAAACGTTCGTGCACGCGATATCTCTTTGACAAAGGAAGTGGTTGAAAAGTCGACTTCTGCTTGTTGGTGCGCCTCTTTGAAGGCAGGATGATCAAATTCAATCGAAAAACCCACTTTAAAGCCATCAAACGGCTCAAATTTGACCCATTTATCACCATCTTGCACTTTGACAGGTCGTTTTATGCGAATGAACCGTTTTGGTGCATTTTGCTCAGCAATACCCGCCGACTGGATCAAGAATACAAACGGGCCAGCACTACCATCCATAATTGGTACTTCGGCCGCATTCAAGTCGATGTACGCATTGTCGATGCCAAGTCCTGCGAGGGCAGAAAGCAGGTGCTCGACCGTCGAAATACGTACATCACCTTTAATCAAAGTCGTCGAAAGTGTTGTATCGCCAACGTTTTCCGGGCTAGCCGGGATCTCAACTGGTTCATCTAAGTCAATGCGCCGAAAGATAATTCCTGTATCAGGAACCGCGGGCCGTAAGGTTAAATATACTTTTTCACCTGTGTGAAGACCCACACCGGTTGCCCGAATTACGTTCTTTAAAGTGCGCTGCTTAATCAAGGTAGAGCCCCTAGCCTTATCTGTTTATAGTAAATATGCAATAAATCTGCCAAATACTGTTAACAATTATTAACAAAATATTATTCAACCAGTGATGATAAAACAACCACTGCTTTTCGGCAACATTTTATAGCATAGCGTCTTTTGCATATAAATCTTTAATTCAACTCACAATTTTTCCTTTTCTATGAATTAACACGTTCAATTTTAGCAAAAGGTAACATTTTTATGTTAATCCGCCTGGCGTCTTAAAAAGGCAGGAATATCCAGATAATCCATATTTCCAGATGCCTCACCTTCATACTTATCACCCGACACTTTCTTGCGAATTACGGTAGGACGATCCAGCTTTTCGTAATCCACTTCGCCATTGTTGGTTCGATCAACCACCAGTTTGGGGGCTTCCGCATGCTCAATGCCACCACCTAATCCTGTTGCGACCACTGTGACACGCAATTCACCTTCAAGTTCAGGATCAATTACGGTACCGACCACGACCGTTGCATTCTCAGAGGCAAATGATTTAATCGTGTTACCCACCTCTTCAAATTCACCAATCGCAAGATCCATCCCAGCGGTGACATTAACCAGGATGCCTCGTGCTCCGGCTAAATTAACGTCTTCGAGTAACGGACTTGCAATCGCCGCTTCGGCTGCTTCACGTGCGCGCTCTTCACCTGATGCACGACCCGAGCCCATCATCGCCATGCCCATTTCAGACATCACCGTGCGAACATCGGCAAAGTCGACGTTGATTAAACCTGGACGGGTGATTAACTCGGCAATGCCTTGTACGGCACCTAAAAGCACATCGTTTGCTGCTTTGAAGGCATCTAACAAGGTGATGTTTTTACCTAACACGCTCAGTAACTTCTCATTAGGAATCGTAATCAATGAATCAACAAAACCTTTCAGTTCGGTTGTGCCATCGAGCGCAATCTCCATGCGTTTTTTTCCTTCAAACGGAAACGGCTTGGTGACAACGGCCACGGTCAGGATGCCCATCTCTTTGGCCACCTGCGCAACAATAGGTGCACCACCGGTACCGGTACCCCCGCCCATGCCGGCAGTAATGAATACCATGTCCGCACCCTCTAAAACTTCTTGAATGCGTTCACGATCTTCCATCGCAGCCTGGCGACCTATCTCAGGATTAGCGCCTGCGCCCAAGCCCTTGGTGATGGTACTACCA
>CAMYMO010000084.1 GCA_947259425.1 uncultured Ectothiorhodospiraceae bacterium
GTGTTTATGACCTATGGAAATATTACTCTACAGAAGAACAAGCCCTAACAAGTCGCGCCACTGTGGACGCCAAACCGCGGCTTTCGCCGCGCTTCTTGGCGCCAGTGCGCTTAAACGTTAGACAAAATAATGCAGTAGTTGCATAAGGAGAAGCTATGAACAGAAAAGTAATTATATTTTTTCTTTTTGTGCTGTACATTCCCATTTCTAACGCGGCAGATGTTTTTTATCCAACACCAGATAATCCTAACAAAAAAGAAAAATATTTATTTTATTTGCACGGTATTTCCGTAGAGTTAAATGGACCCGATAGTTATAGCGATGCTTTCGGCAAAACATATGAGTACACGAAGATTGTTAAAGCCTTTGTAAAACGAGGCTATAACGTAATCTCTGAGGCAAGAGAAGAAGGTACCAGGCCTCTACACTATGCTATTGATACTGCAGACCAAATTAATGCATTAATGGCAAAGGGTGTACCGGGAAAAAATATTGCAGTTATCGGACATTCACGTGGTGCTTTTATGTCTTTAATGATACGGCCACGAGTAGACGATCCTGATGTTAGTATTGTTGCGATGGCAGGATGTGCCTTAGAAGACACAGATTCTGTTGCAGGCGTGAATCCGAGAAGAGGTTATAACGTTTTTTTAAATAATAAGGCAAGCGAACTTCATGGCCGTTTTCTATCAATTTATGATCGTGATGATGAATGGTTTGGTACTTGTCAGGAGGCATTTGACGAATCAAGTGACTTTCAACCAAAGGAAATTGTAATTCAGACCGGTCAAGGCCATGCGGTTTTCCTTGACCCTAACCCTTCATGGGTAGAACCTGTCATAAAATGGATAGGTTGGTAGTACACTTGTCTAACAAGGCGCGCCACTGTGGACGCCAAACCGCGGCTTACACCGCGCTTATTGGCGCCAGTGCGCTTAAACGTTGAGGCTGTAGAAAAACCCCTAAATGACAAAATGCAAGCAAAATAATATGATCAAAAACAATGAGTTATAAACCAGTAAAATTGATATTTCGACTTTTCCTACATCCTCGTTAGGCGGATAATGTTGAAATGGATGTAAAAACGATGCAAACATATTCTTCGGAAGGTGAGCTATTTAAAAGTATTTTGGGCTCAAAATGGGAGTCACTACATCCTGATATCCAGAAGCGTTTTGAAAAAAATCCTATTCCTGGCAATCCGCTCAAATACACGGGAAATCTTGAAGAACTAAGTTGTTCGCGATGGGGGAAGCTACTAGGCTTTGTTACGAAGCCTTTGATAAAGGGTGCGCTTATCCCTTACACAGAGTTTGATGTTCCGGTAGATATCCAAGTTTATACCAAGGAGGGATGTTCCTATATCTTTAAGCAGCGCAACTACAAATTGTCGAACTCAAAGCCAATAATGTTTACCTCATACATGAGGCAAAGTTCAAAGGGTGAGGTTCTGGAATATGTTGGAATGGGTCTTGGAATGAAGTTAATCGTATTCGAGAAAGACACGAATTTGCATTTCAAGAGTGATGGTTACTTTTGGGATATTGGTCTTTTTAAAATTCCTATACCAGACATTTTGTCTCCTGGAGCAACATATTTAACTCACCTGAATGAGGGAGAAAATCAATTTAGAATAAGAATTGATATCACACATAAGCTTTTCGGAAAAATGTTTGTTCAGGCCGGTGTTTTTAATGAATTATAGATATCCGCCTTACATTTGGTTCCACAAGAACTCGTTACACTCGGCCGGTGAACCAGGATGTTGAGGTTGTAGAAAAACCCCATAATCGCATATTGCAAGCAAATAAAGTTGATCTAAAACAATGACTTATTGGTACGTAAAAATGAAATTTCTAGTTAATCTACAGCCTCGTTATGTTTCAAAAGGAGTACATAATTAGTAAGTTGTTATCGATTATTGTATTTTAAAATACTCTGCGCCCTTAATTCGACCCTGCACTGTGATGTAATAAAATCCAGTAAACTAGGGCAATGATCAATCTGGAGAATTTAAATCATGAATACGGCAATACAGCAACACAATTGGTCATTTCTTCACATGGTGAATAAATGGATCATATTCCTCTGCTTAATCATTATTTCAATCTTTGTAAGTGGATGTAATACGCTAATCAATGCCAAAGACCCATTTCATGCCAATATAGGGTTGGGGATGAACCCGGGAGTGCAGTCTAAAAATTTCGAAATAACAGTGCCTGCTGGTAAACGCCTGGTGATCGAGTCCATAACGGCGCGTACCACGGTACCAGACGGACAGCACGTGATTTTGCATCTAACGACCACAACCAGTGGGCGCGGCGCCAGGCATTATATTGCTCTGAAAGATCAGGGTGCTTTTCCAACATTTCATGCCTTTACCGCAACTGGCACGGTTCGTATTTATGCGGATGCCGAAACGACAATACGATTTTCTGCCCAGCGTAGTGATGGTACAGGGGTAGCCAATGTCAATGTAGTCATATCAGGACAGCATCTTCCAATGCCGTGAGAGATTAAGCAATAGTGGACAGGGACAGGTTTGTTAAAGGGCTCTTCCCCAATGCTGTCCAATAAGGTATTAATTCGTGATGATGTTGAGCAAATACATAACAAGTCGTCTATGGACGCCGAACCGCTTTGCGATTCTAGGCGCCACTTAACTCAAACGTCGAGGCTGTAGAAAAACCCCAAAACCATAAATTGTAAGCAAATAAAGTTGATCTAAAACAATGACTTATTGGTACGTCATAATACAATTTCCAGTAATTCTACATCCTCGTTATGTTTAGAGAAAAAAATGGCAAGTAAATTTATTTGTGAATGTGGCTATACTATCTGCACTAATACGTTTGAAGGTCATGGTATTGGCCGCCTACTTACTGATAATGATGTTGATTCTGTTGATGACTCAAGCCCTGCTAGAGAAGTTATCGATTTATGGCTTAAATCCCAAGAGGTTGTAAAGTGCAAAGGGTGTGGGAGCTTGTATCTTTGGAATAAAGAAACCAAAGAATATGATCAGTATAAAAAGGTTGAGGATGAATAAAAACATAACTAACACGTTATATGTAAAGATAGAGCATGGAATCGATAATTGTTATACTGATTTTTCCCTTTCAATTATTCCATTAACTAAAAGAGTAATCAACATTGGTTCATGAAACAGATAACAATTCGTCTAAAACCACAGCCAAAATAAAAAACAAGGGGCAACCTATTGATATTGCTGATATCGACATCGCATTAAAGATGCTGAAAACGTATCTGGATGTCCAAGATATCAGTCTATTACTATCTGCCCTGGAAACACTAAAATCAGAACCACAAAATGAAGCCTATCAGATACAAGTGATCAATGCGTTCGATGAACTGGGGACCCTGCAGGGCGCGGTATTAACGTATGCGCCCTATCTCAACGTCTTTGTTTCTGACGATCCGTTCGGAGATCATTAACTTTTTTCAAAAAATTGAAATGATATCGATATTTTCTAAAAATCGCATACCGTTGGATAAAACCATTTGCTACGCTTGTGATTTGGTCTCTGATTCAATGCGTCAGTATCGCCGCCGCTGAGTTTGTTAATGAATTTCGTATGTTACACTGATTGGGACCAACTTCCTGAGAGTGCGAATGCACTGTTTGAGCAGGGAGAGAAAGACAGTCTCTTTTACTCGCGCCCTTGGTTTCAAAATATAGCGACCGCACTTGATGATGATCAAGCTATGGTGCTGGCCTGCGTAGTGGCCCAAGATAAAGTACAGAACAGAGTGATGGCAATCCTGCCACTAATAAAGAGTACCGGGAACAACTGGCACTCCCTCAAACACCGATACACTACACATTACAGCCTATTACTTGCTGAGCCAGAACATGATCAGGATCAGCAGCGGATTCTCGCTTGCCTGGTGCAGGGTTTGAGTCAGTTGCCGGTTGATGCATTGCTACTGGAGCCGGTTGCTGACAATGACAGTAGCATAGTCGGCTTGCAACGGATGATGGAAGCGAATGGATTTAGTTGTGAACGACTATTTCGACAGTATAACTGGATTTTTCGCATGCAAGGGCAGTCCTATGAGGACTATATGGCCGCCCGCCCTGCCAGACTGCGTAATACAATATCCCGCAAGAAGCGTAAACTCGAACGTGAACACGGCTATCAAATTCGTCTTTTTATTGGCGACGAAGTGCCACAGGCCATGTCCGATTACTATGCGGTCTACAATGCTAGCTGGAAAGCGAATGAACAGTATGTCGACTTTCTGGATGGCATTGTGGAAAGCTTTTCCAGACCAAATATTTCCGGATCTAACTTTTTTGGGCCGGGTTGGTCAAGACTCGCGATTCTTTATGTCAACCAGCAACCTATCGCGGCCCAGCTCTGGTTTGTACTTCACAGCAAAGCGAGTATATTTAGGCTCGCGTATGACGAGGCGTGGAAG
>CAMYMO010000085.1 GCA_947259425.1 uncultured Ectothiorhodospiraceae bacterium
ATAGCGACAGCAACGATAAACCATACACACCAACAATGGGGGCATAGCCCGCCAATGGGGTATTAATATGGGCATAACCGAGGTTCAACCATGGGAATCCGGTCATAAACCAGCCGCGAACCCATTCGAATAATAACCAGCATAATGCAAAGACAAAGGCGGCTAATCCAAATGAAAGTCCACGCGCGAGGATGACACCAAGCAGCGATTGGGATGCTTGAAACAGAGCCAGGAAACTAACAAAGATTAATGTCAGGATAAAAGCAACCGGTGCCGAGGTAAAACCAAAATCGCTGATCGCAATATAGACCCAGGAGGCACCCACCGCAAATAAACCAAAACCAAACAAGTAACCACGACGAAAGGCTATTTTTTTAGGCGTATCGTACAAGATCCAGAATAAAATACTCGGAATAATAATACTAAGTGGAAAGATATTCAGAGGTGCAAAGGCAAGCGGTAGTAACATACCGAGAACGAGTGCAGACACATCAAATCCATAATGCGATTTATCCGTAAACCGACTCATCAGGCGTTGTCGGCTTGATCTTCGGCTATCGGTTGTTCTTCATCAACGGTTTTAGTGACTTGCAATAAATGAACACGTCGAGCATCGGCACGTAAAATCTTAAAGTCATACCCTGCAATAGTGGTGACTTCGCCACGTTTGGGCAGATGACCCAATGCGTTCATTACCAGGCCACCAATCGTATCGAATTCATCACTGGCTAATTTAGTTTTGAAGTGTTCATTGAATTCGTCGATTGGAGTTATCGCTTTTACGGTCGCTTTCTCTGCGGAGTGCTCCATGATATAGATATCATCTTCGAAATCGTGTTCATCCTCGATCTCACCGACAATTTGTTCCAGTACGTCTTCAATCGTGACCATACCGGCGACACCACCGTATTCATCAACCACGATGGCCATATGATTACGACTGGCACGGAATTCTTTTAATAATACATTTAAACGTTTACTTTCGGGAATAAAAGCGGCCGGGCGCAGGATGTCTCGCAGATTAAATTTATCTTCACTACCCAGTTGAAAATAAGGGAGCAAGTCTTTGGCTAACAAGATCCCAATCACTTCGTCACGATTATCACCGACAACGGGATAGCGTGAGTGCGCCGCATCGACCACCATTGGCAATACTTCCTGCATGCTCATATCACGTTCTAAAACGATCATTTGTGAACGAGGGATCATTACATCGCGCACCTGCATTTCGGTAACCTGCAGGACGCCTTCAATCATAACCAGCGCATCGAGATCAATGATGTCGTTATCTTGTGCCTCGCGCACAACGCTAACCAACTCATCACGGTTTTTAGGATCCGAGTTTAATAAGTGGGTAATGCGTCCGATCCAGGAGCGCCCGTTTTTATCTTCCTTGTGAGTTTGCCCATCCGGGCTACTCGATCGTTCCTCGTTCATGAGTGTGTTATCACCTCGTAGGGATTTGCAAAACCAAAATATTGCATATAGCTAATCTCTTTTTGTTCCATTTGTTCGGCTTGTTCCGTCTTAATATGGTCATAACCCAACAAGTGTAATGTCCCGTGTATCACCATGTGGGCCCAATGTGCGATCAGTGTTTTATTTTGCTCTAGCGCTTCTTTGGCAACGACGTCTGCACAAATAACAAGATCACCTAACAAAGGTATCGGCACGGGCAAATTTTTATCTGCCGGAAAAGATAAAACATTCGTCGCTTTGTTTTTATCACGGAATTGTTTATTTAATGTCGTGATCTCTTGTTCATCGACGACTCGCACAGTCAATTCGGCTTCAGGTTGATGCTCACGGACCACAGCCTCGATCCAACTATGAATAACCGCTTCGTTGGGTAAACCTGCTTGATCCACTGCCCATTGCACGTCAACCACAATAGCTGAAATGTCATTCATCTGTATTGTTATCGGCGCGTTCATAGGCAGTAACTATTCGCTGTACTAATGGATGTCGTACCACATCCTTCGCGGTAAAAAAGGTAAAGCTGATACCCTCAACATCTTTTAAGACGTCCACGACGTGGCGTAGTCCGGATTTTTGACCCCGCGGCAAATCAATTTGTGTGACATCACCGGTTACCACGACCGTTGAACCAAAACCGATGCGGGTTAAAAACATTTTCATTTGTTCTGTCGTGGTATTTTGTGCTTCATCTAAAATGATGAATGAATCATTTAAGGTACGGCCCCGCATATAAGCCAAGGGAGCGACCTCAATGACACTCCGTTCGATTAAGCGAGCCACTTTTTCAAAACCAAGCATCTCATATAAGGCATCATAAAGTGGACGTAGATATGGATCGATCTTTTGACTTAAATCGCCAGGTAAGAATCCAAGTCGCTCACCGCTCTCAACCGCCGGGCGAGTCAAAATAATTCGTCGTATTTTGTCACGTTCCAAGGCATCAACGGCACTCGCTACCGCCAAATAGGTTTTGCCCGTACCCGCAGGCCCCACGCCAAAACAGACATCCGTTTCCAGAATGCTGCGCATGTAGCTGCCCTGATGTGGACCGCGCGGACGGATCGTTCCACGCCGAGTCTTAATTATAACTTCCGGAGTCGAATCGGTAACATCATCCAACAACGCATCGACACCCGATTCTTGTAATGATAAATGCACAAATTCCGGTTTTAGTGTTTGGCTGGCGGTCTCATCATAAAGTAGCTTTAATATTTCTGACGCCGCCAGTACGGAACGCTGTTCACCAATGATCCTGAATACATTACCCCGATTATTGATCTCAACTCCCAGGCGTCGTTCGATTTGGCGTAAGTGCTCATCGAACTGGCCACAGAGATTCGCCAGCCGTTGATTATCGGCGGGGTCTAAAACTAGGTCAGAAAAGTTTGCTGCAGTGCTCAAAGTGGGATCGGTATTTAGGCTATAGGTTTAAAAATTAGAGAGTGTTCTGGGTTACAGAATTTTCCGCAACAACGGGGTTAGCATCCGCGTTGATGTCGTGCAGTTCGCCACGAAGAGAATTGGGTAAGGCTTCAGTAATAGTCACGTTTATAAAATCGCCAATTAGACTGGAATCACCCTTAAAGTTTACCACACGATTGTTAATTGTGCGGCCCGAAAGTTGGCCCGGATCTTTCCTGGATGGACCGGTCACCAGGACCTGTTGGCTAGTTCCGACCATCTTGCGTGAAATCGACTGGGCCTGTTGATTAATGCGCATTTGTAGAATTTTCAGGCGCTCTTTTTTAACCTCAAGCGGTACATCATCCGGCAAGGCCGCTGCTGGCGTGCCAGGACGGGCACTATATATAAAGCTAAAGGAGAGATCGAAGCCAACATCAGCAATTAAATCCATGGTAGCGGTGAAATCCTGCTCAGTTTCACCAGGAAAGCCAATAATAAAATCAGAGGAAATCGTGATATCCGGCCGAACTGCCTGTAATTTTCGGATAATGGCCTTGTATTCAAGCGCGGTGTGTTTACGCTTCATTTGCGCCAGGATTCGGTCTGAACCGCTTTGTACTGGTAAATGTAAGAAACTGACCAGCTCTGGCACTTCGGCATAGACCTGGATCAGACTGTCACTCATCTCAATCGGATGCGAGGTGGTAAAGCGGATTCGATCGATCCCCTCGATGGCCGCAACATATTGAATTAGCAGGGCTAAATCGGCAGTCCCGCCATCATGAGTACGGCCAAGATAGGCATTCACATTCTGGCCCAGTAAGTTGACCTCACGAACGCCTTGCTCGGCAAGTTGGGCCACCTCGGCGATCACATCATCGAATGGACGACTGACCTCTTCACCACGAGTATAGGGAACGACACAAAATGTACAGTATTTCGAACAACCTTCCATGATGGAAACAAACGCACTCGGGCCTTCTGCGGTCGGTTTGGGTAGGTGGTCAAATTTTTCAATTTCCGGAAAGCTGATATCGATCGCAGGACGCTGTTTGGCAACGACGTCGTTAACCATTTGCGGCAGACGATGCAAGGTCTGGGGACCGAAGACCAAATCAACAAATTTCGCCCGCTTCAGGATGGCCTCGCCTTCCTGGCTGGCGACACATCCGCCCACGCCAATAATCAACTTGGGATTTTTCTCTTTAAAGGGACGCCACATGCCTAACTGCGAAAAAACCTTTTCCTGTGCCTTTTCCCGAATCGAACAGGTATTTAGCAATAACACGTCGGCCAGCTCAGGTTTATCCGTCAATTCGAGGCCGTGCGAAACGCCAAGGACTTCAGCCATTTTAGCCGTGTCGTACTCGTTCATCTGACAACCGAAGGTTTTGATATGCAAGCGTTTCATAAATGGTCACATTGTAAACAGGACGCGCATGATACCGGCAAACGGGTCACAAAGACAATCGCAAAACACCCTATTTCCACCTAAATACTTGAATAGTAAGTTCGAAATACCCGTTAAACTATGCTTATCGATGCTGT
>CAMYMO010000086.1 GCA_947259425.1 uncultured Ectothiorhodospiraceae bacterium
GGGCAAATTAAGCCCACCATATGTTATACGATTTGTTGATGAACAAAATTTTGAGATATTAGACAATTCGGGTAAAGCCATTGCGGTCAAACAAGCGGCAATCGCAGATGATCCTGCGATTAATCTAAATGAAAGACGCGGTGCTACACCGGCTATTCCGGCAACAGAGACGGGCGATAGAGCTGTCCCGGCTGTCCCACCTAAACATGATCGTGATGATAAACAGGATAAAGCAGGTGGTTTGTCTAAAGTAGAAAATACAATAGCCTATGATCCTCATACGGGTGCAACTGTCTTTCCAATAGCCGGTGGTGTTGATCGTGGTATGCATATTCGTATCGATGGCAAGCCAAAAAGCGGCGACATGTTTCGGATTGAGTTTAATAAAGACGGTATCAGTGATAACAAAAATGCCCTTGCCCTGGCGCAACTTCAAACTAAACCGACCCTGCTTAACGGTACTTCAGATTATGCACAAACTTATGGCCAGCTTGTTTCAAAGGTCGGTAGTCGAACTCATGAGTTAGATATCAACCGTCAGGCACAAAAACTATTGCTTGATCAGGCGGTCGACGCCAAAGAAGAAATTTCGGGTGTGAATCTTGATGAAGAGGCGGCCGAAATGATACGTTATCAAAATATGTATCAAGCGAATGCACAGGTGATTGCTGCAGCCAACCAAACCTTTCAAATACTCATGGATGCCTTCCGCTAATGCCTTTACGTGTCTCGACAAATCAATTTCATAAGGTCGCTGTAAACTCTATGCTCGAACAACAGGGCAAGTTGAGCAAGGTTCAACAACAAGTAGCGACCGGTCGTAAGATTCATCGACCCTCCGACGATCCCGTTGCCTCTGCAAAAATCGTTAAGCTAAACGATATTCTACACTCGGCTGATCAGTTTCAATCAAACATTGTAGCGGCACGAGCAAAATTGACCCTGGAAGAGAGCGCCTTAGCTGATGTGGTCGAAGTATACCATCGAATTAGAGAGCTAACGGTGCAGGCAAATAATGCCAGTCAAACCAATGAAACGCGTTCCTTTATTGCGGAAGAAATATCACAGTTATTAGAGGAAGTGGTAGGGCTTGCAAATGCTGCGGACAGTAATGGCGAGTTTTTATTTTCAGGTAATAAAGGAAAATTCAAACCATTTTCTAAAAATAGTACGGGCGGATATGACTATAATGGTGACGATGGGCAACGGTTAATTCAAATAGGACCGCGTCGCAAGGTGGCTATCAATGATTCTGGTAGTGATGTCTTTCGTGAGATTAAAGATGGTAATGGCAAGTTTAATATTTTAGAAGGAAACTTGAATCGAGGTAGTGGCGTTACTGATCCGGGCACGGTGACGGGTCATTATGACATGGGTACCTATGCCATTGTTTTCGATCGAAAAGAAAGTATCGATCCTCATGAGCCTTTGACTTATTCAGTTGTTGATGAAAAGGGTAAAGAGATTCTGCCGCCAGGGCAAAAATATATTGAGGGTAGTTCCATAGAGTTTGCTGGAATTCATACCTTCGTAAAAGGTGCACCTGAACCGGGTGATTATTTTGTGGTGAGGCCAAGCTTTCATCAGGATATCTTTACCACCTTAGATAATTTTGTTAAGCAGTTAAAGACAGGGCATGGTACCGATGCTGGTCAGGCAAAATTAAATAACTCAGTTAACAGATTATTAGTATCGTTAGACGAGGCCTTAGGAAATGTATTAGAAGTTCGTTCTAATGTTGGTGCGCGTTTAAATGCCCTGGAAAGCCAGGAAAATATTAATGAATCAGTTAAGATTCAAGTGAAAACCATTTTGTCAGATGTCGAAGATTTGGATTATGGTCAGGCGGTGAGTGATCTTAATCTAAAGCTAACCGGTTTGCAGGCATCACAAAAAGCGTTTACCCGGGTGCAGGATATTTCTTTATTTGACTATATTTAGTACGGCTGAGTAAGGTGTTGGTTCAATAGTCGTCTACAGTTGAAATCTTTATTGAACCGTACCAAAACAACGATCGCTGGATCCTCGTGGTAATGGTACACCGGCAAGTTTACATCCTTGAGTAACCGGGCCGTTTGGGAATAACCGGTACAGATATTTTAACCCACCTTTTGCTGCAAATCGTACCTCTAGAGCCTGGGTAAGCGAGCGTGCATCACGAACGACTCCGTGCTTCTGGTTTATGTGCCGCAGGAACATGAGTACTTCAAAATGCTCTTCAGTGAGTTGAATGTTTTCTTTGATGGCATACGAAAAGGCAACCGTTTGATCCCACGGTTCGAGATCGTTATGGATACCAAGTAGTAATTCAGTTTTATCAGAGTTTGGTATTGAGTCAATCATAAACAACTCCTGTGCGTAATGTATAGGAGCAACTATTGCTAAGAAGGCACTACACTTTTATTCGTTTACTCAAATAACTCTGGGTGCTCTTCATAAATCAACTTTAGCAAGAAAAATTTTGCCGCCGCCTTGGAACGAAAAGGGCCGACGATTCCTTCAGATACTTCGAGACCTTCGCCTAACATGACATCACCCCGAGTACGAAGAAACCAGCCTGTTTTTTTAAGGTAAAAATAACGATCAACATGCTGGCGCAACTTGGCCCCGCCACGGTGTACTTCAATATTTGAGTTATATATATCCATATCTTTAAATAAGCATGGATCAGATATTGGTTTTTTCAAGTGGAACATTTAGTGTGGTTATTTATTGAATTTATTGAAGAAATTGACGCTATTCGTTGTTAATAGAACTGAGTTTGTACTGCATTCTATAAAGAAGATTTATAAGGAAATGTGACATGGATCAGCCTTTTCGTTGCGCACGGTAAATAATTCAATTAAAACAATAAGTTATATTCAGTCCGACCGGCAAATATTTTCCGCATTGTCTATAAAGAAGCAATAAACCGGGACGCTAGTGATCCACGGGAGCGGTGATTACGCCTTGTGCGTATGTCCGCTAAAGTTGGTCTCTCAGTCGAAGCAAAAGCCAGATTGAGATTAAGTTCGAAGAGGAGCATAAGCGTCATGCCTCAAGTCATTAATACAAACATTATGTCGCTCAATTCGCAGCGTAATTTGAACACCTCGCAAGAGGCGTTACAAACATCGTTGCAGCGTTTGTCATCTGGTTTACGAATCAATAGTGCCAAAGACGATGCTGCCGGTCTTGCGATTTCTGAGCGTTTTACTTCACAGATTCGTGGTTTGAATCAAGCAGTACGAAATGCCAATGATGGTATTTCACTTGCACAAACAGCAGAGGGTGCGCTAGCGGAGTCTGGTAATATCCTGCAACGGATTCGTGAATTGTCTGTTCAGTCAGCCAATGCCACGAACTCAGCTTCTGATCGACAAGCTCTTCAGGCTGAAGTAGGTCAGTTAGTACAAGAGCTGGATCGGATTGCGACCAACACGGAATTCAATGGTCAAAAATTGCTGGATGGTACCTTTGGTACGGCGGTATTCCAGGTGGGTGCAAATGCTAACCAAACCATCCAAACGACGACTAATAATTTCCGTATTGGTCAGTTTGGTAATCACCGTATCGAAGGGATTGCCTCTTCAGCGGCTCCAACAAACCGATATGCACAAGGTGATTCGTTAACGATTGCGGGTAACTTGGGCACTCGTACGATTGCGATTGACCCAGATTCCAATGCAAAAGCGGTGGCTTCTGCGGTGGATGCAAAAAGTAATGAAACCGGTGTCAGTGCCTTTGCACAGACTGAGGTGGGTCTGTCATTCAGTGCGGCGGGTGCTTATACGATTGATGTTCAATCGGATAATAAGGACTTCCAATCTATTTCTTTCACCTTAGCGGGTACCGAAGGTAATGATGGCCTGTCAGCGGCGGTTACAGCCTTCAACGATATCGCCTCAAAAACAGGGGTTACCGCGCGTTTAAGTGGTGACAGCAGCACGGTTATTTTAACTAACGCAACCGGTAATAACATTACTATGCGGGATACAGTTAACTCTAACTCAGGGAATGTCACGATTGGTGCATCAAGCCCGGGCCCAGATGGTGCGCCTGGAGCCGGTGGAACCGTCTTATCGGCGAATGGTGCCGTGGATACCGCAGTGGTTGTCGGTCAGGTAACCTTTGACTCAGACAAGTCATTTGGTGTTTCTAGCCTGGCGGGTGTGACCAATGAAATGGCCCAGGAAGCTTCAGAGTTGAATGCGGTGCAAGCACTGGATGTCAGCACGGTTGATGGTGCTAACCTTTCGTTGGCAATTGTCGATTCAGCATTGAATACAGTGAACTCACAACGTGCGAAGTTTGGTGCGATACAAAGTCGCTTTGGTTCAACCATTGCTAACTTGTCAACCAACTCAGAGAACTTAACGGCTGCGCGTTCACGGATTCGTGATGCTGACTTTGCGATGGAAACAGCAGAATTAACTCGTAACCAGATTCTGCAACAAGCCGGTGTAGCGATGCTTGCGCAAGCAAACGTAGCTCCACAGAGCGTCTTGTCGTTGCTGCAATAAGTGTGAGATTGGAGCGTATTGGTATATGAAACGTTCCTATTACCATTAGAGGTGCTGATATGGCTAATGAACCCATAGCTCAGATAACCTCGCTGGTAAACACGCGAAGCAACGGTAGTGAGATAAGCATTACTCGAATCAGGGATGTCGATGTTGCTGCAAGTAAGGCCCCAAGGATAGATGCAGCAGAAAGTATTGCTAATGCCAAGGAGGCGTCGGCAGAACAAATGCAAGTCTCACGAGAGTCGTTCGAAAGGGTTGTCAGCGAGTTAGAATCTTTTGTGCAGAATGCACAACGTAACCTGGATTTTCAGATTGATGATAAGACAGGGCGAGTAATCGTAAGCGTGGTGGATTCGACAAATGACTCGGTAATACGGCAAATTCCTTCCGAAGAGATGCTGGCATTATCGCATCGTATTCAAGAATACATGGATGACCATCAATTAGAGATGAAAGGGATGTTATTGGAGTTAAAAGCTTAGGATTGGCATTGGAATTGCAAATTACCGGTAAGGCCGGCCCCGAATAGGCGGGGCCGGCGATCTCGAAATTTCGCGATATTGAAATTAGACTAGAGGAGAGGTATGCAAGGCATCAATCCAACCGGGCTCGGCGGTTCCAGCCTCGATGTAGAAGGGCTCGTCGACCAGTTAGTCACCGCTGAGGGCGCGCCTGCCCAGAATCGTCTTGATCGCCAGGAAGTTGAAACACAATCCAGCATATCTGCTTTTGGTGCCTTTCGTGGCGCCTTATCTGAATTCCAGACCTCACTTGAGTCGTTACGATCAAGTCAGGATTTTAATAAAGTTTCGGCGAACTCGTCGGACGAAGAAAAAATAACAATAGTCGCCAACAATGAGGCCCAATCCGGAGCCTATTCTGTTGATGTAGAACAGTTGGCGCAATCACACCGCTTAACCTCCGAGTCATTTGCTTCTGAACTTGAGTCAATAGGGACGGGGAATTTAAGTTTTCAATTTGGTCGTATTGATTCGATAAATGGACAGTTTGTCAGTAACGACCAGGCAACAGTCAAAAATATTCAAATTAGTGACGAGAACAATTCATTACTCGGTGTTGCCCAGGCCATCAATCAGGCCGATTTTGGTGTGCGAGCATCGATTATCAATGATGGTAAAGGTCACCGATTGGCTTTATCGACCGAAGCGACCGGCGAGATCAATAGCCTACGTTTGGTGGTGACGGATCAGGACGGGCTGATGAATGATGGAACGGGTTTGTCACGATTATCCTACGACCCAACCCAAGCTAATGCAATGAATATGATCGAGACGGCTAAAGCGCAGGATGCCGTTGTCTTGCTTGATGGTATCCGAATCAAAAACGCGTCTAATAACATTGATGAGGCGGTTAAAGGTGTTTCGATTGAAGTAAATGCGTTGACAGACAAAGCGGTGACATTAACCACTGAGTTTGACATCGCTGCAGTTCAGGAAAGTATCCAAACCTTTGTTACGTCTTATAACGAGATCGCGAATATTATACAAACGATTTCCGGGGTTGATCCGGAAACCGGCGTGGCTGGACCATTAGCCGGCGATTCATCAGTGCGAGGCTTAGCCGAGCAGATACGGCGTGTCATTGGTGCATCGTACAATGGTGTCAATGAGGATCATGGTTCATTAGCGAGTATCGGAATTGAAACACAACGAAACGGAACATTAGTGGTTGATGAAGGTAAATTACGTTCAGCGATTGAAGAAGAATTAGAGCAGGTTACCAAATTATTTTCACGTGCTGGTGCAACCAGTGACCCATTGGTTCGATATGTGTCCGCTAGCGAAGATGCCAGTATGGGATCGCATGATATCACGATCACACAATTAGCCAGTAAAGGAACCTACGTTGGGCGTGACATCGGTCAGGCTGCTCCTCTGACCTTGCCGGCAGGCGAGAACAGTCTGGTGATGCGTGTCGACGGGGTAACCAGTTCAAAAATATCTATGCAAGCCGCGGTCTA
Source organism: uncultured Ectothiorhodospiraceae bacterium (assembly GCA_947259425.1). Taxonomy (GTDB): domain Bacteria; phylum Pseudomonadota; class Gammaproteobacteria; order UBA6429; family Thiohalophilaceae; genus SZUA-24. Next base: position 6,487 of record CAMYMO010000086.1, read on the forward strand.
TGAAAGTGGTGCACAACTCGCTGAGGCATTACAAGGGCAAATAAATAAAAACGACGTTTTTAAACGCGAAGGTGTGTCAGTGTCCGTCAGTTATGCGCTTGGCCAGTTGGTTATTACTTCTAATCGATTAGGTGGGCAATCAAGAGTCGATGTGATTTCGGCCGATAATAGTATTAAAGATCTGGGAATTGATCCCGCTGAGGGTATAACAGGCGATGATATCGCCGGACGAATTGGACGTTTAGGTGCTGAAGGTCAGGGACAAACACTAACCGGAACAGGTGATGCACAAGGAATTAAAATCGAAGTGATTGGTGGTAAAGAAGGAGAACGCGGGAATGTTTCTTTTTCAATGGGCGTGGCAGAACAGCTTAGTAAAACATTGGATCGCTATATTGGAAACCAGGGCGTTCTACAGAGTCGTTCAGAAGGGCTTAATCGTCGTATAGAAGATATTAACCAACAACGAGATCAGTTGGCCAGACGTTTAGAGTCATCGGAGAAACGCTTAATGAAACAGTTTTCAACATTGGATGCAACACTTGGAAAAATGAGAAGTACAAGCAACTTTTTATCCAGCCGACTGGCCACATTACCAGGCGCAAGTGGTGGTGATAACTAGTCCTTTAAATTTTAGTAAAAGTAATAATGAAGCAGTTTGCAGTATTGGAGTAAGTTATGAATATGTCAAAATTACACAACGCAGTACATGAATATAGCCAGGTTGGTGTTTCATCGGGTATCGAACAGGCAAGCCCGCATCGATTAATTCAAATGCTGATGGATGGCGCAATCGAAAAAGTAGCTATGGCTAAAGGCTTCATGGTACGAAATGAGATATCGCAAAAAGGCGGTCACATTAGCTGGGCAATCTCTATCATTGAAGGTCTACGTGCTTCTTTGGATAAAAGTGCCGGTGGGGATATTGCTGATAATCTCGATGATTTATATGATTATATGATTCGTCGATTGGTTCGTTCAAATGCAGAAAACAACCCGGATTTATTAGACGAAGTGGTATCTCTTCTGCGCTCAGTCAAAGATGCCTGGGACGAGATACCTGCTGTCGCGAGTATGAAATAACCAAAATGGACATCGAATATATTTCTTTAAAGCAGTATGCGAAGAAAATATTGCGGCTTTCGAAGAGCATGTTACAGCATGCGATTGATAAGGATTGGGAGCGGCTTTCCAGGCTGGAGATCGATCGCGGTCACACACTAAAGCATTTATTTGATCATCCGGATGTAGAACGATGCTTACCTATGCTGTCAGATATTTTATTTGAAGTGCTGGAAGTCGATAGAGAATGTATCCAAATTACAGAAAAAGAACGCTTTGCATTGTTACAGAACCTACATCACCAATCCAAACAGGATCGGGCGGTTAGTCTCTATCGGAATAATTCTTTAGGATAAGACGAACATAATTTAATAAAGGTAAATCACCTGTCACTGTACTATTATTAGTCTGTATTCAAGCAAAAAGAGAATCTCGTGTCCTGTTTATTGGAAAAAGAACTGCCATTTTCATGGTCTTTATCGAATGAAGATGATTTTGCAGAGGCATCTCCAATGAATCAAGTTGCCTATTCATTGATAGCGTTAAATGATGAGCGTAATAACATCACAAATAACGAGACCGAAACCGACCTGCAACGCATTGAACTAAAAGTAAACCTGATTTTACAGATGCTCGGTCAAATGATGCTGGTTAAATCATCTTTGCCAGAGAAAACTCGTGTCCAGCTTGGCGCTGATGAAATAGCGTGGTATTACCCTGATGCCTGCATCGGTCAAAATTACCAGGTTGCGCTGTATTTAAATAAAGATCATTATTTGCCTATCAATATGTTTGTTCGGGTAACAAGTCTGGAGTCAGGTTGGTGTCATGCACACATTATACAGCAGCGCGCAGATGAACAAGCCGCCTGGGAACATTGGGTGTTTCGTCAGCATCGACGGACTATCGCAATTGCCCGGTCACAAGCGGATTCATAACCTGGCAAAAATCTCGAAGTACGTAGGTGTGAATCGCATTTATTGTGACGTTCAATTCTTCCCTGTTATTAACAAGTATCTTTGCTTAAATAATTAACGCCAATATTTTGACTTTCCCGCTGACACTGTCTACGCTCTTTACTGCGTTTGTTAAAAAAAATTGATTAATTACATTTAAATAGAAACGGGAGCTTATGTCTATTCTATTAATTGATAATAATTCTGAGCGGCGAGAACAAATCGAATTCTTGCTAAGTTTTATTGACTACGAGCTATATGCTTCAGCATCTTCAAAAGACTGGATGTCGAGCAAAACCGATGATAGCCCCGAAGTCGTTATTCTCGGGGATGTGGGCGATTCCGACGACGTCATTAACACGATTACCCAGGTAAAAGAGACCTTTGATTCCATCACGCCAGTCTTGCTGTTAACCGAGTTGCGAGATAAAAGCTTACTACCACAAGAAATTTCTTCAATGATTGTAAACGTGATTGAAGAACCGATAAAACACCGTCAATTACTGCACGCGCTACATCTCGCTCAAGTCTATCGAGAGTCTCAATCTGGCAAGGGTAGTACCGCGCCGATGTTATTTCGAAGCATGGTCGGGCATTCACGATCGATTATCCAGGTGCGAAAACTCATCGAGCAGGTTGCTGATACCGATGCCAATGTCCTTATATTAGGACAGTCCGGTACGGGTAAAGAAGTGGTTGCACGGAATCTTCATTATTACTCTTCAAGGCGTGATCGGCCGTTTGTACCCGTTAATTGTGGTGCAATCCCTCCAGACTTGTTAGAAAGTGAGTTGTTTGGACATGAAAAGGGCTCCTTCACCGGCGCCATTTCAGCGCGGCAGGGTCGTTTTGAACTTGCCGAGGGTGGGACTTTATTTCTTGATGAGATCGGGGATATGCCCCTGGCCATGCAAGTTAAAATATTACGCGTATTACAGGAACGTGTTTTTGAACGTGTTGGCAGCAACAAGAGCATCAAGGCCGATGTCCGTATTATTGCCGCGACCCATCGCGACCTGGAAATCGAAATAACCGAAGGTCGTTTCCGCGAAGATCTATTCTACCGTTTAAATGTTTTTCCAATCGAAATGCCCGCTTTGAAAGATCGTAGTGACGATATTCCATTATTGATCAAAGAACTGGTGACCCGCATGGAACACGACCAGCGTGGCTCGGTGCGCTTGACGCCAACTGCGATTGCCGCCTTAGCTCATTATCCCTGGCCTGGTAATGTGCGTGAGTTATCCAACTTAATGGAACGTCTTATCATTATGTATCCCTATGGCGTCGTTGATGTACGTGATTTGCCTGAAAAATTCAGGGGCCAGGTTGTGGATTTAAATGAATCTGAAGCGCTATCGATTGAATCCGTTATGGAAAGTGATGGAGAGGTTACAAGTGCAATGCGCTTACCAAGGAATGGTTTGGATTTAAAAGAACATCTAAGTCAGTTGGAATACTCATTAATTAAACAGGCTCTTGAAGAAGCGGATGGGGTCGTTGCTCATGCGGCGAAACGTTTATCAATGAGACGCACTACGCTCGTCGAAAAAATGCGCAAATACGGTCTGCAACGTCAAGAACACGTGTCGGGAATTTGACCGTAACTTGCCTTACTCTCACTAAGCGCTTGTTTCAATAGCAATAATCATTTAGGCATACTTCTTGCTCAACCACAATAGACGTTACGTTAGGCTTGTTCAGTTCAAGCCTTTGAACTATTTGTTGGGAAGAAGTTGCGATGAGTGCAGAAATAAGCAAACAAACGATCCGGGATGAGTCGGTTGATCAGAGACGACCGGTTGAAAACCCTAATTTATTTGAGTCATTATCGACTGATGGTCTATCGAGCGAAGCAGATGGATCAAAACAGGCCTTACATGATGCCTTTTCCGCTTTTAACCAAATTTCAAATCAACTTGCCTCGTCATACCATGCATTAGAACAACAAGTCGCTCATTTAAATGAGGAACTGCATAAATCGCATGAGTCGCGTTTAAGGGAACTCACTGAAAAAGAACGGCTTGCCAATCGATTGTCAACCTTACTACAAGCATTACCCGGTGGTGTTGTCGTACTCGATAGCGATGGCAAGATTCAAGAATTTAATCCGACCGCGCTGGATTACCTGGGTGAACCCTTAAAAGATCAGTATTGGTCGGATGTCATAACTCGTGCATTTTCACCTAAATCTGATGATGGCCATGATGTTTCATTAGTTGATGGACGTCGGGTCAATATTTCTACCTGCCCGCTGGTTAATGAACCCGGTCAGATCCTGTTAATTACCGATGTCAGTGAGATGCGCGATTTACAGGAAAAGTTGAATCAGAGAGAACGCCTGGTCGCCATGGGCGAGATGGCGGCTTCATTAGCGCATCAAATACGTACTCCGTTAAGTTCTGCGGTGTTGTATACCTCAAACTTGAAACGTGTGGGGTTAGAAGAAGCAGATTTAAATCGTTATACAACCAAGATTAAAGATCGCCTGGATCATCTTGAACATATAGTTAATGACATGCTGTTGTATTCGAGAAGTAATACATCCGGGCGAGAAGATATATTTAAGATTGCAGAGTTATTAAATGAACTTGAATTATTGTTAGACGAACAAATCTTGAATAACCATGTTGATTTTAGCTGGCAGGATTTAGTCGGTGAGAGACAGGTTTCCGCTAACAAGCAAATGTTGTTAAGCGCATTGCTAAATTTATGTGTCAATGCGATTCAAGCCATGCAAGGTACCGGTAATTTAAAGGTGCTGGCGAGAATCTCTGCTGAAAAAGATCTGGAAATACTGGTTTGTGATGATGGACCAGGGATCAATGATGAGAAATTAACGAATATTTTTGATCCGTTTTTTACCACGAGAAATGATGGGACAGGATTAGGTTTGGCGGTAGTACGAGCAATTATTCATGCGCACAAAGGTGAAGTTATCGTTGATACGAAAAAAGGAATCGGTACAACCTTTATCGTGCAGATACCCTTGCTGGATGTGAAAGAAAATAATACGGTTAATGAATTAATTACGAATCCGAATATTTCGGATGCAGTTTGAAAGAGAGGTGGATATGTCTGTAGCACAGATAATGGTCGTAGAAGACGATGTAGATTTACTTGAGGCGCTTTCTGAAACATTGCAAAGTGCTGGATATTCGATTACTCAGGCGAATGACGGGCGCGAAGCATTAAAAAAGTTAGAGAATAACGTTTTCGATTTGATTGTGACGGACATACAAATGCCCAACATGGATGGCCATGCCTTGTTAAAAAAAGTAAAAGAAAAAAGCCCTGAGTTACCAGTAATGTTAATGACCGCATATGGAAGCATTCAGCAAGCGGTTGATGCGATGCGGGATGGGGCGGTCGACTATATGGTTAAACCATTCGAGGCGGAAGTCTTAGTAAATATGGTTTCACGATATGCAGGGCAACCTGATGTGGTGGGTACGGATATGGTCGCGGAAGATCCAAAATCGAAAGAAATGTTATCGATTGCGAACCGCGTTGCACAAAGTAATGCAACCGTAATGATTACTGGTGAGAGCGGTGTGGGTAAAGAGGTATTGGCTCAATATATCCACTCACACTCAAATCGCAGCGCCCAACCTTTTGTGGCAATCAATTGTGCGGCTATCCCCGAGAATATGCTTGAAGCCACTTTGTTTGGTTATGAAAAGGGCGCCTATACTGGTGCCTATAAAGCCTGTCCCGGCAAATTCGAACAAGCACAGGGTGGAACGCTGCTGCTGGATGAGATTACCGAAATGGATCAGGGCTTACAGGCTAAATTACTGAGGGTTTTGCAGGAACGTGAGGTAGAAAGGCTGGGTGGTACCAAGGTAATTGAGCTGGATGTCCGGGTAATCGCAACATCGAACCGAAATGTGCGTGAGTATGTTAACGAAGGAAAGTTTCGTGAAGATTTATTCTACCGGTTAAATGTATTTCCTATCAATATTCATGCTTTGGCGGATCGACAAGGCGATACCATTGCGTTAACCAGAAGAATCATTAATAAAACCTGTAAACAATTAAATATTGCAATTCCTGATTTATCTGAAAGTGCTCAGAAAAAATTATTGGCGCACAGTTGGCCAGGGAATGTTCGTGAGCTGGATAATGTTGTGCAACGAGCACTTGTATTGTTTAGAGATGGAGTACTAACGGAAGAAGATATTCATTTTGAATTAGGTGCCCCTGTATCATCAAGTGTTAAAGCGGTGACTACTGACGATAGCCCGACTGACTCTGGTACCGATACGCTAAACAGTGAAGTTAAACAAAAAGAATGGAATGTTATTTTAAGCACAATATCCGCTGTTAATGGCAGCCGAAAGCAGGCCGCAGAAAAGTTGGGGATCAGTCAGCGTACGTTAAGATATAAACTTGCCAAAATGCGAGAAGCGGGTGTAAGCGTGCCTGGTCGTTCAGCAGAGATGTATTGAGGTTAAAAGATGAGTAATACGATTTCACCTGATGCTTTACTCGCACAAATGCGAGGCATGATCGAACAATCGCAAAATGGAACGCAAACCAATGTAGTTGCTGCGCCGACCAGTGCTCAACGTGATGCTTTTTCAAATTTGCTGGAAAATGCAATTAATTCAGTTAATACCAATCAACAACAGGCCAATGAGCTGGCCACGGCGATGCAAAAAGGTGATCCAAATGTACAGATGTCAGAAGTAATGGTTTCATTGCAAAAGGCAAATATATCATTTCAAGCTATGGTTGAAGTTAGAAACCGCCTGGTCAGTGCGTACCAGGAAATTATGAATATGCAAATCTAGGAACTTAATGCATGGCAAAAGAACTTGTGAAACCTGAAAATATTAATGCCTCCTTTCAAGGTATGTCGCAATTGCCCGTTGTTCGTCAACTGGGGTTGCTAATCGGCTTAGCGGCGAGTATTGCAATTGGTGTTTATGTAGTGCTTTGGTCGCAGAACCCGAATTTTAGCGTTTTGTATCACCAGGCATCACCGCGCGATGCGAGTGAGATCATTAAGGTATTACAGGCAAGAAAAATCCAATATCAAGTCGATACCACCAGTGGTGTGATTATGGTTGAGACAGGGAAAGTACACGAAGCACGTATGGCACTGGCAGAACAGAGTTTACCCAACCATTCGGGCGGAGGATTCGAGTTTATTAGTGAACCTCAGGGCATAACAACCAACAGTTTTATTCAGAATAAACGTTATCAAGTTGCGCTACAAAATGAACTGGCAGAAACGATTATGTGGATGTCGTCTGTTAACAATGTTCGCGTTCATCTGGCATTACCCAAACAGAGTTCATTTTTAGCAGATAAAAGAAAGCCGAGCGCATCAGTTCTGCTCGATCTCGCCTCTGGCCGATCATTGGAAGATGAGCAGGTCGAATCGATTATGAATCTTGTCGCGTCAAGCGTGCCAAATCTTAACAGTAAAGATGTGACGGTTGTTGATGAGAAAGGTCGTTTGTTATCAAAGTCGGATCAGATGGCAGGGATTGGTCTTTCCTCAAGACAGTTGGCGTATAAAAAGCAGATTGAAAAAGATTTTAGAAATAATATTGAAAGTATTATTGCTCCAATTACCGGTGATACTAAAGTGCGTGCACAAGTCGTTGCCGACATGGATTTCACTCAATACGAAATGACCCAGGAATCTTTTAATCCTGATGTGCCTGCAGTACGAAGCGAACAACGTGTAGAAGAAAGTACAAATGGCAGTGCAGCAATATCAGGTATACCAGGTGCGCTCAGCAATGAACCACCAGGTGCAGCACAAGCACCTCAAACCACGAAAAATGTTACTTCAAATAATGTTGCCGGTGGGCGAAGTAAATCAAGTGTTCGTTATACGATAAATAATGAACTTGATCGATCGATTGTCCACAAACGTAAGAGTCCTGGTGATATTAAAAAACTATCAATTGCTGTCGTAGTCGACCATAAAACAGTGACCAATGCGGAAGGTGAAGATATTGCCACACCTTATACAAAAAACGAACTGGATCGAATTACCATGCTGGTTAAAGAGGCGGTCGGTTTTAATACCATCCGCGGTGACACTGTCAATGTCATTAATGCAGCATTTTCGGCACCTGATCCATTGGGGCCGCTACCAGAAACATCGATATTAGATGAGCCCTGGGTCTGGGATGTTGGCAAACAAATCTTAGGTGGGTTATTAGCCGCAATAATTCTATTTGGTATTTTACGTCCTGTAATGCGTAATCTTTCAGTTATTCCTAATGTTGCAATGGTGAATGAAGGTCAGGAAGGCGATGAACTACAAGAGGATCAGTTAACATTAACCGGTGAACAAGAGGCAAGACTACCAAAACCAAATGATTATGAATCAGATTTGGAAATGGCAAAGTCGATGGTCGTGCAGGAACCAAAACGGGTAGCGCAAGTGGTTAAACAATGGGTAAATGAATAAGGTAGTTTAACATTGGCAGACGAACAAAAAAAAGATAAATTGAATGGCGCTGAACGAGCGGCAATCTTGTTAATGACGCTGGGCGAAAATGATGCTGCTGAAGTATTGAAACACATGAGCCCCAAGGAGGTTCAAAAACTTGGTGAAGCTATGGCGAGCATGGCCAATATTCCTAAAGATTCAGTCACATCAGTGCTTGGTGATTTTTGTGATACCGTTGATGAACAAACAGAACTAGGTATTGGTAATGAAGAATATCTAAAAAACGTTTTAAACTCGGCATTGGGAGAGGATAAGGCTAGTAGCGTTATCGATCGGATATTATTAGGAAGGCATTCAAAAGGGTTGGATGCATTAAAGTGGATGGAGCCACGAGCGGTCGCCGATATGATTCGGCTTGAACATCCTCAAATCATTGCCATCGTCTTGTCCTATCTGGAACAAGATCAGGCAGCAGATGTATTAGTGGCTCTACCTGAGAATATGCGCGTTGATATCGTGTTGCGGATATCTTCCCTGGATGGTATTCAACCCAGTGCTATCCATGAACTAGATGATATGTTGGAAAAACAGTTCTCTGGTAATTCTGAAAGCATCAGAACCTCAGCTGTTGGTGGTATAAAAACCGCCGCGAACATAATGAATTTCCTCGACAGTAGTATTGAGTCAGAAATTATTGAAAAAGTAAAAGAGGTTGATGAAGAAATCGGTACCGGAATACAAGACCTCATGTTTGTCTTTGAAAATCTGATCGAAGTTGATGACCGTGGAATTCAGGCATTATTACGCGAAGTATCAGCAGAAACCTTGATCGTGGCATTAAAAGGTGCCGATGATGCAGTCAAAGAAAAGATACTAAAGAATATGTCCCGACGTGCCGGTGAGATGTTAAAAGATGATCTGGAAGCGCGTGGTCCTGTTAAGTTAAGTGAAGTGGAAGCAGGGCAAAAAGAAATACTTACTGTGGCTCGACGAATGGCAGAAACCGGTGAAATTTCGTTAGGTGGTAAGGGCGGCGACGAGTATGTCTAATGTGTTTTCATCCAATGAAGATTCAGAGGTTCAGACATGGCAGGCTCCAGACGTAGAATTATCTGATGATAAAGATAGACGTGATGGCTTAGTTACTGCTGGAGAGCTTGAAAAAATTCAAAAACAAGCTTACGAAGAAGGATTTGAGGCCGGAAAAAAAGACGGATATGCCGCTGGAGAAGGCTTGATTAAGGAGAATATTGTTCACCTTAACACAATAATGGAATTATTAGCTGAACCGTTAAAAGAATTAGATGAGGACCTGGTTACTCAACTATTGGACCTAACCACCATTATTGCCGGGCAGGTGATAAGACGTGAGCTTCGTGCCGATCCAGGTCAAGTGATCGCGGTTGTCAGAGAATGTATAAAATCGCTACCCATTGCTGCACGTAAAATTACCATTCATTTACACCCTGATGATGCCACCTTAGTACGCGGTGCTTTTTCAATAGAGGAAAACTTTGAGCAAAGTTGGCAAATCAATGAAGATCCGGTACTGACTCGCGGCGGTTGTCGTATTGAGGCAGAAAATTCAAAAATAGATATGACCGTAGAACAACAGTTAAATCGTGTTATTGCCAACTTACTCGGTGGTGAACGAGAGAGAGATGATCTTTAAGATCTTATACCGATGCCGTTAGAAAATCCTTCAACCATTCGTCAAACACGACAAAAAATATGGGCCGATTCTCTCACTGCATGTGAAGATCGTTTAAAAGAACCGCCCGGTATCATTGTAGAAGGCAAACTTAGCCGAATGGTGGGGTTGACATTAGAAGCAGTAGGTTGTCATGCCGCCATTGGTGCTCGCTGTCTTGTCGACAGTAATGATAGTCAACCTATTGAAGCCGAAGTGGTTGGCTTCGCCAATGAACGTCTTTTTTTAATGCCGACAGGCAGCATTCAAGGTCTGCGGCCAAATGCCCGTGTCATTCCAACTGAACGAGTGTATGAAGCACCAGTCGGTCATGAGTTATTAGGACGAGTTCTTGATGGGGCAGGCCGACCTCTGGACGGTAAAGGCGCTTTAAATACTTCACATACCTTGCCACTGACTGGTCGACAGATTAATCCCTTGTCACGTCAACCCATTGAACAACCCCTCGATGTTGGTGTTAGAAGCATAAATTCATTACTGACAATTGGTCGTGGGCAACGTATGGGTTTGTTTGCCGGCAGTGGAGTCGGCAAGAGCGTATTACTTGGAATGATGACTAAATTTACCAGTGCGGATGTCATTGTGGTTGGCCTGATCGGTGAGCGTGGCCGA
>CAMYMO010000087.1 GCA_947259425.1 uncultured Ectothiorhodospiraceae bacterium
TTCAGTTCTATTATTGACAGCTGTGAGAAGACCGCCGTCATTAACAGGAACGGAACCAGGACCACCATCAAATTCATGAAGGCGGTGATGTTTAACTCCACGGCCTCTTTGTGCCGTGTGCGACTACGACGTTTTCTCATTTACTTGGCGTCTTTAATACTCTTGCGTTGCATCATCAAGTTAATAAACTTAACCGTGGCCATCTCAAGACTATCTACGATCTCCGTTGTCTTGGTGGTTAAGACGGTATGGATGAGCAGTAACGGGATAGCCACCATCAACCCCAAAGCCGTGGTATTCATTGCTACCGAGATACTGGTTGAGAGAATTTCGGCTTTTAACGAAGCGTCCACCTGCGCGACCGCGGTAAAGGCCTTGATCAAACCCAGGATGGTACCAAGCAGCCCCAGCAGGGTGGCAATGTTGGCAAAGGTCGCCAGGTAGTGAGTGCGTTTTTCAAGCCGAGGAATCACTTCCATCATGCTCTCTTCCATGGCGGTTTCGATATCGTCTCGATTGCTGGCCGATTTATAACGCGATAAGCCCTGCGATAACATTCGACTCACGGCATGATTTGATTTGCTGGCGACACCATACGCGGCTTTGTAGTCACCACGTTGCAGTAACGGCATGACTTTAGACATCATGCGGCGATTATTGGCCTTGGCAACGGTAAGATAAAGGTAACGTTCCAGAGCAATCGCTAAACCAAAAGCGAATACTAGCATTATCAAATACATGAAATTGCCGCCGTCCTGAAAGAAGCTGACAACGTCGTTATACATATGACCTCCTGAGCCTGGTCAGATTAAATTGAAAAACTGGATTGGATGGATGTAATTTGTGTGTCACGGTACGAATTCTGTGTTTAATAGATATTATAGTCTGTGTTATCTCAATAATGTTATTAGCTCATGAATCTAAGTCTTTGAACTACAGACTAGTTCTCATTATTCCCTACTTCTTGTGTGCTTAGGGCATCGTAGTAGCGAATTTTGCGCTGAAACACTTCCCGGTCAACGGGAGTCAATGCCTCATCAATCAAACTCTCTAGTGGAGGTTGACTCAGATCGGGAATATCGGATTGTTTCCACGGAACGATATAAAGCACTTTGGGTAATTCCTGGTTGCCGCGGATACGGGTGCCTTCCATGTCTAATTTTTCAGCAGCCTGGAGTTGAGTATTGATTGAAAAGGCAGCAATCAAAATAAATAAGAGTTTGAATATTGGGCTATGTATTTTTCTAACCATTCTTTTTTACTCGTCGTTGTAAGTCGATGATCCATTTGTCGACTTTTTTATCCGCGTTGTTGGTGAGCGCCTGGTATTGCTGATAATGATTCAGTGCCCGCGCCAGATCATTTAAGTATATATCATATAAAATTCCAGCATTGAGATGTGCGAACGAGTACTTAGGATCACTCTTTAAGGCTTGATCATACGCTTGTTTAGCTTCTTTAAATTTACCTAAGTGCCGATAGGCAAGACCCAGATGTGTTTGTCCGACCGGATCACTTGGTTGTATGGTAGTCGCTTGCAACAGGCTTTTTTCGGCCTTTTCATAACGTTTATGTTTTAAATGTAATAAGCCAATATTAACAAATGCGGCGGCCAGATTTGGGTGTGTCTGGGTGATGGCCTGAAATTGTGAGATGGCTGAATCATCACGCCCGTTCTTCATGGCGTTAACGGCTTTGTTATAAGCAGATTTGGTCGCTGAATCGACATCAGCAGGTTTAATCGCACTGGATGTTGATGAAACCGCTGTACCCGATTGCTCTTCAGCTGGACCGCTTGCGCAGCCCATTAAGCTGGCTAACAAACAAGCGGGAATGAAGTTAATAAATCGTTTCGACATAAGCCTGAGCCTTCTCATCTTTAGCATAGCGGGCAGGGGATAATTTTCTTAACCTTTTCAGGCTTTTCTTGACCCACTCATCATAAATCCCATCGCCAATTTGTTTGACATTGGCCGCATGGATGTCGATGGCCTTTTCCTCAATCGGGAAGGCCTTGTCTTCCAGCAGCAATCGGTATTGATCCAATGCATCCCCGGATAAACCTTTCGGTGCAGGTGACTTCATTAAGGCATTGGCGAAGTCCCGGTAAATCTCACCAATTTGATAAGTTGCACCGGTGGTGACTTCGGCGACCCGATATTTAATCGCCGTGTTATACGCGTTAATGCTGTTTTGCATTAATTGTTTCTTACGTTTAATACTGGTCTTAATCGGTTGGGTAATTCGAGTGCTTTTATATAGCTTGTAGTGACCATCAGCCAGTTTAAAGGTGGCATCTGCCGCCAGGAACTGGGTACGCGCTGTGCGTTGTGAACCGCCTTTAGCGTCGGCGCGAATGATCGCCTGTAATTCCTGCCCCCAAAGTTTGCCGTTGCCGGACAGGCGTGCCTGTTCAGCTAATTTATGGCGAGCCTCCATTGATCGTTCAAGCGGGTAGGGATGTTGTTTAACATATTGTTTATAGACTCGGGTGGCGTCTTTGTTCATGCGCGCCTTTTCATAAAAGGTGCCTGCCTTCCACAATAAATCGGCGCTGTATTGTTTGTTGGTTTTCGCATTGGCCTGGGCGAGGCGTTCCATCTCTCTTGCTGCGCGTCCGCTTTGTCCGGTTTCACTATAAATAAGTGCGAGTTTTACCGGGATTTGTTGGGTCAGTTTATGATTCGGATATTTTCGTCTGAAATCTTCTAATAGTTTCGATGATTGATTGAATTGTTTCGTTTCAATCAAGGTCGAGGCCGCATCAAAATCCGCGGTGGCCGTTAAGCTCGACGCTGGGGTAACCTGCCCGACGCGGAGAAAGTGAGCGACCGCAGCCGAGGCCTGACCTTTTTCACGGGCCTGTTCACCTTGTTTGTAGATGCTGGCGGCGAGTCGATCATAGGTACCACGATAATTTTTATCGTTCTTGGATAAACGTCGCAGACTTTCGCGGTAGGCTTTTTCAGCCTCTGCATAATTGCCAAGCTCGAATTCTGAGTGCCCGAGGATGTTCCACGCGGTCTTGGCAATCTTGGGATCGCTGATATTTTTTCGAACGAGTTTTTGTGAGACGGAGGCGGCGCGTAAATAGTCTTTAGATTTGAACAGATAGTCTGCAGTACTGGCCATAACCGAAACGGCGCGTTTGTCATTTGAAAACTGTTCGATGAATCGTAGTGAAACAGCGATGGCTTTATCTTGCAGGCTAATGGGGGTTGATGACGTTCTGGTATTGCCTGCATCAAGTTGTTGTGCACCGGCGGCAACGGGGGCCGCTTCGAGGATTGTTTTCTGGACAAACTTTTTCGGTTGAGCCTTTTCAATTTGTTTGTAACTTAAAATGGCCGCATAGCCCGCTTCGGCGCTTTTAGGATGAACCGGGTAGCCGAAAGCCACTTTTTCAAATTCCTCAGCGGCCTGCACAAAGTAGCGACCATCGTATAAGGCTTCGGCTTTAAGGAAATTCATTTGTGCGGTTTTACGGTCATGCGGGAAATTTTTAATGTATAGACCATACCAATTCGCTGCGACCAGGAATTGATTAGATTTTTTAGTCTTACGCGCCAGGGCATGGTGATAACTGGCGATCTCAATTATATGTTTTGCCAGTAACGGTTTGATTTGTTCATGCGCCTCTGGGGTTTGTTTATTCCAGTATTCAGAACCCACACCATATAACGTGACAAATTTTTCTTTTGCAGGTAACACTAATGAATGTAAGCCACCTTTTTGATAAGCGTTGATCGCTTCGGTATGAAATTCAGGCGCTAATGGCGACGCCGGGTAGCGTTGCACATAGGCCATATAGGTATCGGCGGCATCCTTGGGACGTTCTTTTTCCATGTGTAACCGGCCCAGGCTTAAGTAGATTAATGGTTCATAAGGCCGATTGCCGTTGGTGGTAAAATAATTCGTGATATTGACTTCAGAATATTGATAGGCAAAGCTCAAGCTAACTGCTCGTAAAGTATCGAGTATGAGTTCGCGTTCCGGACCAACCAGATTATTTAACGAGGCATTGTTTTTAAGAATACCTTGTTGGTATTTACGATCGAGTATGATGAAAAAATTATTGATCGCTTCCTGGTAGCGATTGGTCTTGAACTGAGTCCAGCCAAACTTATAAATGGCCTTTTCATAAAACAAGGATTCCTGATTGTTTTTAACAATATCAAAATAGGCCTGCTCGGCACTTGCGTAGCGGCGTAATAAGAACAACATTTCGCCACGACGGAATTGCACCTCATCACGATAATTAGTATTCGGATAAAAATGCATGATCCGATCTAAAATTTCCAAAGATTTTTTGGGCTGGCCATTTAGCTCATAAGCCTTAGCAAGTTGATACAGGATCTGATCGTTATTGGGGTG
>CAMYMO010000088.1 GCA_947259425.1 uncultured Ectothiorhodospiraceae bacterium
AGTAATGGACCAAGATAATAGACAATAAAACGGATAAGTGGCCAAATAATTCTAAACCCAAATGGCGGTCTATCCAGATAACTGCGATCTTCAACCGGTACCGCGGTCAAAATTTTATAAAAATTCCAAAACACCAGGGAAATCGATACACCAACAAATACAGCAATTATAAAGGCCATCGCGTCGTTCCTCTATACATCAATGCTAACGATTTTTTTAATCATTAACATACCTAATAGTTCCAGGATAAAGAATATCAACAATACGCCCCAGCCAAAAATACTATCAAACAACGGTTGCATCGATTCCGGTTCCATTTGATACAGGGCAAATACCATTCCGGCAGGTAACAAACCAACCACCCAACCCTGTAGTTTACCTTGCGAGGTTAATGCTTTAATTTTTCCTTCCATCGACATTTTTTCAAACATCGTCGAAGAAATACGTTCAAATATCTCTGCCAGGTTACCGCCGACGTCTCTGGCAATACGGGATGCGGTGATGACAATATCCAACTCTTTACTGTTTACTCGTGTACCCAGGTTCTCAAAAGCTTCATCTAAGGTTATCCCGACTCGATGCTCACGTAACAATAATGAAAATTCCTGGCTAATCGGGCCTTTCGATTCTTCGACCATCACTTCCATGGCCATCGGCAAGGTTGCACCCGCACGCATTGCCCCGGCAATTTGTGAAAGTGCATCGGGTAAGTCTCTTTCAAAGGTTTCAATGCGACGTTTCGCCATCCGCTTGTACATGGTCTTTGGTAAAATGTAGACTCCAATGGCTGAGAACAAGGTGTAAACAACGTTACCTTCCGATAAAAAATAAATAACTATCGGAACAATGATAATGGCCACAATGTTCATTGCGAAAAGTTTCTTCGGATTGATAAATAAAAACATCTGGCTTAAATTTACTGAAGCCGTTTCAGTGAAATTCGCTTTATAGCTGGCCCAGGTTTTTATGCTGCCAGACACCATCACCCAGGTAAAAGCAACAATACCAGCAAATATTACAACTAAGATAACGGGTAATGGAATACTCATTCTGCATCTTCCGGAAGTTGGAAAATCGACAGATCGACGTCAATGCCGATTGATTTAAGTTCTTCATAGAAAGTAGGAATAAACCCACAAGCCTCAAAGCGACCTTTGGTTTTACCGTTCTCATCGACGCCTTCCTGCCTGAAACGAAAAATATCCTGCAACTGAATGATTCCACTTTCCATGCCAACCACTTCTGTAATATAAGTCACCTTGCGAGTGCCACAGGCAAATCGAGTTTGCTGAACAATTATGTTTACCGCTGATGCTAATTGCTCCCGTATCGCAGTGATCGGTAAATCCATACCCGCCATTAATACCATGACCTCAAGACGAGAGAGAATGTCGCGCGGACTATTGGCGTGAGCAGTCGTTAGTGAACCGTCATGACCGGTATTCATCGCCTGCAACATATCCAGTGCTTCACCACCACGGCACTCACCAACCACAATTCGATCCGGGCGCATACGTAACGCATTCTTGACTAAATCCCGGATAGCGATCGCGCCCTTGCCTTCCAGGTTTGCAGGTCGTGACTCGAGGGAAACCAGGTTAGGCTGATTTAATTGCAGTTCGGCTGCATCTTCTGCCGTTACAATCCGCTCTGATTTAGGTATTAAATTAGATAAAACATTAAGCAATGTGGTTTTGCCTGAACCCGTCCCCCCGGAAACAACGATATTTCTTTTTCTCTTTACACAAACCGTTAAAAACTCAACCATCTCAGGACTGATTGAGCCAAAGCGTTGTAAGTCATCAAAGTAAAGTCGTTCTTTTGCAAATTTACGAATCGTGATGCATGGCCCTTTAAGCGCCAACGGAGGAATGATTGCATTTACCCGTGAGCCATCCTTCAAACGAGCATCCACCAAAGGACTACTTTCATCAATACGCCGACCCAAGGGGGTAATGATTCGCTCAATAACGGCGATGACGGCGGCATCATTGGTAAAAGTACAATCGCTTAACGTTAAACAACCACTTTGCTCAACAAATATCTGATCACGAGCATTAACCATTATTTCAGTCACACGATCATCTGCTAACAAAGTTTCTAATGGACCCAGACCGATCGCCTCATTGAGTACATCCTGGTGTAATAATTCTTTATTTATCGTAGCGGGGATCTCGTCATCAAAACGTGCAAGTAATTCAAAAACAAGTGCTTCCGTTTCTTTACGTAACTGCTCATCAGACATGTTATGCACGTCTTTACGACGTAAATCCATGACCTCAATAATTTGCTCATGGATTAACTGGCGCCAGTGCAGCATTTCCTGCATTCTTTCCAGATCTTCTTTACTTCGAGTCGAAGGTGTTTGGTTATCCATCGCTTTAGCAGGCTTTGCCGGCGCCACTAATTCTTTTGTACCTTTAGTTTTGGTGGCTGCTGCTTGTGGGACAGATGCTTCTTCTGAACCTGCCGTGGTCTCGGGTAATTGATCGTTTTTAACACTAGCGGAATTTGGTTTATTTTTTTCCTGTACCCTGATCTTAAACTCACCAATTACAATCTCATCCATTTCATGCAATGGACCATAACTAACAATTCGATCACGATTCACCCAGGTACCGGACATGCTACCTTTGTCATCAATCCAACATCCATCTTTGTCAAAGGCAATGATCGCATGAGATTTTGCAACGGATTTACTTTTTACAACGATGTCATTACTTCGACCACTCCCGATAGTACACTTACCATTACTCGCATTAAAAATATGCTGTTCGCCCGTTTTATCCTGTAATATCACATCAAACATAACTCTTAATCCCTAATCGACTAGCCCGATATCAAGTTTTTCTTCGATTCGTTTCATGCGTTTATCTTTGCGCTTATTGTATCGCTCTATTTCCATTACATTAGATTGAGATTTCGCAGAGACAATCGTCGGCGTCACAAAAATTGCCAGCTCGGTTTGGGTATCACGAAATCGAGTTGATTTGAACAAATGCCCGATAATAGGAATATCACCCAGCAAGGGCAACTTATCAACGTCTTTACTATCTTCACTATTGAGCATGCCAGAGATCACAATGGTTTCTTTATCCTTTACATTCATCTGTGTCTCCGTACGCCGAGTTAGAAATCCTGGTACACCACGTACCGAAACAGACGGATCAACCTGACTGACTTCCGTATTAATAACGGTTGAGATAACTCCTTCTGGGCTAGCCTCGGGTTCGATCTGTAAACGAATACCATATTCTTTATAATCAACGACGACTTCACCATTTCTTCCGGTAATCGGAATAGGTACTTCCCCCCCCGCCAGGAAGGATGCTTTACCGCCGTTAACACAACTTAAGTTCGGCTCAGCCAGGGTAAACGCATCACCATTTGATGCCATGAAATTAATCTTGGATGTAATGGAAGTGGCCAGACCAAAGTAAGTTGCGGCAGGGTCGACTCGTGCAGGTAAGTTATCCAGATTACTAAAATCAGTACCGTCTTCTGGCAGAATTCGATAGTATGGATTTGCGCCCCACTCTTTAAAATAACCACCAATAGGACCATTGATCTGACTCTGCCAATTGATTCCGAGCTCTTTTAATGCCGATTTTCTAAACTCGATTATCTTAACTTCCATTTTAATCATATCTTCAAGACGAAGATGGCGTTCATGATCCTTTTCGGAAATCACAAGTTTAACGTCCTGTTCATGGCCATCCCGGAACCATAATCGCATCGACGTACTGCCTGCCTGTTCACCGATAATGAGTAATTGCGATTTTGGCAGGGTTTTCACTTTTATTAACGATCCTTTACCTATAGCCACGCGCTCGACATCAATATCTTCCAACACTTTTATTTCACCAACATACATATCTATTCTGTTTTTAATGACATCAGCGCTGGCCAACGCAGGAAGCAAAAGCAGCATGCCAGTTAAAAGTGTTTTTAGATTCAAACGTTTCATCCCAAATATCCTTGTTAATTATTATTTTATCGACCTGTACCGCCAATAATGAACTCAATCCCACGCCGTTTAGGTCGGCCAGATTTTGTTTTTCCATTAGAAAACAATCCAGAAACTGTCATTCCGCGTTTCGCTATATTTTTTTCATCATCAGGATGGCGTAATACTGCCGTTATTTTTCCTGACTCCTGGGCAAGAATAATTCTTTTTGCGTCTTCAGGAGAGACCTGAACGGTAAGCGTCCCATAACTTTTCACTTTTCCCTTACCATTGCTGGCTTGTTTCGCGGATTGGGTTTTAGCGTCGGTGGCCAATACTAATAAGTTTTGTATCACCGGTCGGGTGATTTTAACTTTATTACGATTTTTATAGGTCA
>CAMYMO010000089.1 GCA_947259425.1 uncultured Ectothiorhodospiraceae bacterium
GTGTTTAGTTCGGTCATCGTATTTTGTTCGCTATTTACTCAATAGTAGGTGTTTTGACTCGGATCTCAAAGCGATATATCCAATTCCAATATAAATTCAATTAATGAGTACGCTCTAATATATAGTTGGCAATGCCACGTAAAGAATCTGCTTTTTTATCAAAGACTTGCAATGAATTGATGGCATCTTCGACTAAACGGTTTGCTAACTCCTCAGAGGCCTCCAGGCCTATGATGCTTGGATAAGTCGGTTTATTCAGGGCACGATCGGCACCCTGGGGTTTGCCCAGGGTATCCGTATCGCTGGTTTCATCCAGTATATCGTCGGTAATCTGAAAGGCCAGGCCAATACATTTGGCGAAATGATCCAGTTTTTCGAGCTTTTCTGATGCTAAATCAACCGCAGTGAATGCGCCCATTTTTACACTGGCACGAATCAAGGCACCAGTTTTATGGATGTGCATGTTTTCCAGCTCAGCCTCATTGAGAGGCTGTCCCACTGCGGCTAAATCGATCGCTTGCCCACCGGCCATGCCACGGGAACCACTGGCAACCGATAGGATATCGATCATATCAAGTCTCTGCTTGGGGCTTATATTTTCATCTCGCCCTTGCACCAGGATCTGAAATGCCAATGCCTGCAATGCATCCCCAGCCAGGATGGCCGTCGCTTCATCAAAGGCCTTATGACAGGTTGGTTTACCACGACGAAGATCATCATCGTCCATCGCAGGTAGATCATCATGAATCAATGAATAGGCATGAATACATTCAACGGCACAGGCAGCATGATCGAGCATCGCATCCGAGCCAGCGACGGCCTGACCGGCGGCGTAAACGAGAATAGGGCGGATACGCTTGCCACCGTTAAACACGGCATAACGCATCGCTTTGTGTAATTGTTCGGGTTTAATCGAGTCTTTTGGCAACCAAGCTTCAAGCCTGGCATCGACCTGAGTCTGCCATTGTTGTTTGTCTTGCTGCCAGTTCAAAATTCGTTTTCTTCCGAGTCGGGGTCGTAGAGGTCAAGATCGTCCGCCTGGCCCAGATTTTTACTCAAAATCTGCACCTTCTGTTCAGCTTCGGCTAATGCTTTCTGGCAGATGCGGGTAAGTTCAACCCCGCGTTCGAAGTCTTTTAATGACGTTTCAAGATTATGATCACCTTGTTCCATACGGCCGACCAGATCTTCAAGCTCTTGCATGGCGGCTTCAAAGGGTAACCCGTCTTTCGCTGCCGAAGCCTTCTTTTTACTCGATTTCTTTTTTGTACTCGTTGCCAAAATAGCTACCTACGGCCCCTGGTTTCCACGAATTTGCTCAGGCCTAATTTACCCGAGCCAAATTTACCTGAGATAGAAAGGTGGGTAAGGTAGCCCAAACCGCTTGACGCTTCAACTTTGATTGGATTCCCTGGCAAAATAAGTGTGAATTTAGAATCAGTGTTGACAGGAGTAGGTTGCTCGTCTATCTTTCCTATACAATTTAGACTAAGTCTAAATATGATATTTATCCCCTGCTCAGCAGATAACATCCAATTGGAGGAAAACATCAATGGCCGATTTAAAAGGCAGTAAAACAGAGCAAAATCTTAAGGACGCCTTCGCGGGCGAATCACAGGCAAACCGCCGTTATCTTTATTTCGCCTCAAAAGCGGACGTAGAAGGTTATAACGATGTTGCATCTGTTTTTCGTTCTACTGCAGAAGGTGAAACTGGACACGCACACGGTCATCTGGAATATCTGGAACAAACCGGCGATCCAGCAACCGGTTTACCTATTGGCGCGACGGATGATAATTTAAAAGCAGCCATTGCGGGTGAAACTCACGAATATACCGATATGTACCCCGGCATGGCTAAGTCAGCACGTGACGAAGGCTTCGACGAGATTGCAGATTGGTTTGAAACTCTGGCAAAAGCGGAACGTTCACATGCCAATCGTTTCCAAAAAGCGTT
This sequence comes from uncultured Ectothiorhodospiraceae bacterium, assembly GCA_947259425.1. Classification (GTDB taxonomy): domain Bacteria; phylum Pseudomonadota; class Gammaproteobacteria; order UBA6429; family Thiohalophilaceae; genus SZUA-24. The sequence goes on from CAMYMO010000089.1 coordinate 1,957, forward strand.
AGATAATTTAGATAGTTAATTTCTTAGTAAATATATTTCTTAGATTTTATATTTCTTAGATTTTATATTTCTTAGATTTTATATTTCTTAGATTTTATATTTCTTAGAAAGCCAAGCTATCTTGCTCGCCTAATTGAGCGGCGGCTAACTATTCTAGCCGTCTCTCTTTCAGGTCGAGTTATATGTTAGATAGATTAGATTAAGAATTTTTAATTATCCGTGGGAACTTAACACTCACGGGTAAATAACCCACCGGAAACGAGAACATGAGTCAACCCTATCGCGAAGGTAACCTGGAGGCCCCAACCCGTCATCCAATTAACTGGAAAGATCCGAATTTTTATAATGAAGATGATCTGTTTGTTGAATTGGAACGTGTTTATGACATCTGTCATGGCTGTAGGCGTTGTGTCAGTCTGTGCAATGCCTTTCCAACCTTGTTTGATTTAGTCGATGAGTCAGAAACCTTTGAAGTTGATGGTGTGGCGAAAAAAGATTACTGGAAGGTCGTTGAACATTGTTACCTTTGTGATTTGTGTTACATGACCAAGTGTCCTTATGTTCCACCACATGAGTGGAACCTGGACTTCCCACATTTAATGCTAAGAGCAAAAGCCGTACAGCATAAAAAGCATGGCGCAAGTTTGCGTAACAAAATATTAAGCAGTACCGATACCGTGGGTAAATTGGCCAGCATTCCGGTTATAGTCAATACCGTTAATACATTTAATAAAATGCCGGTGTTTCGCAAAGCCTTGCATGCCTTAGTCGGCGTTCATGAGAATGCGAAAGTACCGTCCTATCATTCGAAAACCTTACGCAAATCCTTACTGGCGACGAAAACAGAAGTTCAAACTAAATTCACTGCCGGGGAACTCACTACCGGCAAAGTGGCGATTTTTGCGACTTGTTATGGAAACTATAACGAACCCCAAATTGGTCAGGACCTGGCGGTAGTACTAGAGCACAATGACGTCGCAATTACCCTGGTTGATAAAGAAGAATGTTGCGGCATGCCTAAATTAGAACTCGGTGATTTAGAAGCGGTAGCACGCGCAAAAGAAGTTAATGTCCCCGAGCTTGCTAAACTGGTCGAGCAAGGTTATGACATTATAGCCCCGGTCCCATCTTGTGTATTGATGTTTAAACAAGAGTTACCATTAATGTTTCCAGATGATGAGCAGGTATTGAAAGTTAAAAACGCAATATTCGATCCTTTTGAGTATTTAATGTTACGCCATAAAGAATCATTACTACGCACAGACTTTAATAAATCACTCGGCAACGTTTCTTATCATGCTGCTTGCCATCAACGTGTGCAAAATATCGGTATGAAAACACGCGATGTATTGCAATTGATTCCTGATACTGTTGTGGAGGCAATAGAACGTTGTTCCGGACATGATGGGACCTATGCGGTGAAAAAAGAATATCATGAGGTGGCGATGAAAATTGTTAAACCGATTGTGCGTAAAATTAATGAGTCACAGCCTGATCATTATACGAGTGATTGCGCGATGGCAGGTCGACATATTGAAAATGCGCTTGAGAATGGCAGCGAAACAAAACACCCGATTAGTCTGGTGCGCCAGGCGTATGGTATTTGAGACAAGAGTCTACTATTTATCCCCCTCACCCCCAACCCTCTCCCTGAGGGAGAGGGTGACTTAAATATGCAACAGGATTAGAGCTATGAGTAAATTAGAACGCAGTGATTTAATGAGCCTGGAAGAATACGCAAAACAACGTACGGTTTTTCGTGATAAAGTTCTGGCGCATAAAAAAAATCGCCATATAAGCTTGGGTGATCATGCGACCTTGTATTTTGAAGATCGTCTGACCATGCAATATCAGGTACAGGAAATGTTGCGCGTGGAACGTATTTTTGAAGAAGAGGGTATAATGGAAGAGCTGAATGCCTATAATCCATTAATACCCGATGGTACAAATCTTAAAGCAACCTTCATGATTGAATACACGGATGAAGATGAGCGCCGCGAGGCATTATCTAAAATGATTGGCATTGAAGATAAGGTCTGGGTACAAGTTGAAGGTTTCGATAAAGTGTATGCCATTGCAGACGAAGATCTGGAGCGCGATACCGAAGAGAAGACCTCTTCCGTTCATTTTTTAAGATTCGAATTTAATGATGAAATGGTCCAGGCGGCAAAACAGGGTGCGAATATCGCAATGGGAATCGAGCATCCCGCCTATACACAGAGCCAGAACCCAATTTCAGCCGAGTCATGTTCGTCTCTGGTTGCTGACTTTGCCTAGTTGCTAAATCAAGTACTTAGCTGAATATCTATGTGCAAATTGAAAAGTGCAAATTGAAAAGTATGAATAAACCACCTAGTATCTATTCATGAG
>CAMYMO010000090.1 GCA_947259425.1 uncultured Ectothiorhodospiraceae bacterium
TTACCATGATAATCAGAACCACGTGAGGCGTATAAACCAAAATACTCGGCCACATGGGTAAAGCGTTGGATATCACTGGCACTATGACTGCCTGAAACCACCTCAATACCGACACCACCACAATCACGAAAGGCCGCCAGCATTTGTCGCATTTTATTGGCGGATAATTGATAACGCGCCGGATGAGCGATCACCGCCAGACCGCCTGCCGCACGCACCCATTGCACGGCTTCTTCCAGATCGGCCCATTCACCGGCAACATAACCGGGTTTATTCCGAACTAAGAATTTTTTAAAGACCTGTTTGACGTCTTTTGCATGCCCTTCTTCAACCAGGAAATGGGCAAAATGGGTACGACTAATGATATTGCCTTCAGCCAAACGATTGGCCGCGGCTAATGCTCCCGGTATCCCGGCTTTTGCTAATTTCTCGGCGATACGTTCGGCACGAGTTTCACGAAAAGCCTGTAGTTTTTTAATGCCTGCCTGTAATTGAGCATTATTGGGATCAATATGTAACCCCAACATATGAATGGTTTGATGCGCCCAGGTGATAGATATCTCGATACCCGGCACAAAAGCAATCTCAGCATCGTTAGCAGCGGTAATGGCTTCTGAAAGTCCATCGGTAATATCGTGATCCGTAATGGCAAGCACATCCGTGCCACATTGTTTGGCATGAGCAATCAGTTCGGTGGGAGTCAGCGTGCCATCCGAGGCGTTGCTATGGGTATGTAAATCATAATTTTCCATAATTCTGGACCGTAGTGTAACGAATTATTATCAATCTGTCTTTGAAATGATGTCTATGCTACATTGCCAGCCGATTAGGACAATTCGATGACCGACAAACACACTCACAACAGCATTTACGCTATCGACATCCCCACCATGCGCGAATTATCAAATAGTGCGATAACGTGCTGTCTTGAAAACGCAAGCCAGTCATCATCCGGGTTAGATGTGCCTCCGAAAGCGTTAAATCAGAGCATGCAGCAGTATTTTGACGTAATAAGCACGATAAATGATCAAGCTGAGCCTGATTTGGCCATAAATCAGGACGAAATGGAGAGATTGGCTGATTACGGTCTCGCACTGCTCGCTGAGCTTTCTGAATGTGCTCAAAAATTAAACTGTGAAGAGTCCTACGCCATTTTCGAACAACTCGCCATTCCGCTCGCGATATGGGCTGCGCAACATAATTTAACAATTACTGACATCGAACTGGTCGTCAACGCCATTTCAAACACGGCAAATCACACTGAAGACAAGGCCCATCTATCCGAACTTATCGACACGATTGAAGTCATAATTCAATCGATTGGGACTGAAATCAAGGCCGACCTGGATAAATCAAATATGGGACGACCATGGCGGATTTTGAACCTGAATCAGGGTATTATTGCCACCCGTTCACAAGACCCGAAAAGGATGGAAGCTGTATTTGAACAATTAATGTATCGATTACCCGACGATGTGGCCAGCTTTTTTGCCGAAGGCATGCAGCAAATGGATAGCATAGATTATCCTGAACATGTACGCGAAGTAATGCAGCAATATTATCATCTAACCAATAAACCGACTTTACACTGATTTAAATTATGAACTTTTTATCCGATTTTTCCCTGTTGTTTTTATCTATCAAGCCATTGCAAAGAAGTGAAGGAAACTTAAATGCTGTATGCTATTTTCGCCACTGATCATGAAAACAGTTTAGATAAACGTTTAGCCTCCCGCCCTGCGCATATTGAACGATTGACCGATCTAAAAAACCAGGGGCGTCTTGTGCTTTCCGGTCCATTACCCGCAATTGATTCAGAAGATCCAGGTCCAGCCGGCTTCAGCGGCTCACTCATTGTTGCTGAATTTAATTCACTGGAAAACGCTGAGGAATGGGCACAAGCGGATCCCTACGTTAAAGCTGGCGTTTACCAAAATGTATCGGTCAAACCTTTTAAATACGTCTTACCATAAAATAACTCAATTACTTAATTGAAGGAACAAACATGAAATTTACCCTTAGCCTCTTAACCTCCATGACAATTTTGTTATTCAGCGCATATCCCGTTTATGCAGATGAAACAGTTGCCATCGTAAACGGCAAAAAGCTGACAAAACAAGATCTGGACAATCATATCGCCATGATTCAAACCATGACGCGCAAAAAGGTAGAAAAACCTAAACAAGCCTTAGAAAACCTGATCGATCGCGAAATCATGTACCAGGAAGTACAAAAACAAAAGATTGATCAAGACCCGGAAATGAAATTCATCGTTGAGTTTCAGGCCCGTGAAATGTACAACAACGCATTGTTAAAAAAAGCGCTTGGTGACAAACCGATCACTGATGACGAGATCAAAAAATTATACGATGAGAAAATTAAAAGTCTTGAAATCAAGGAATACAAAGTCAGACATATCCTGTTTAAAAAAGAAACAGCCGATGGTGAAAGTCAGGCAAAAGCCGTTATCGCTGAACTGGATACCGGTAAGGACTTTACTGAATTGGCCAAATCAAAATCACAAGGCCCTTCAGCTGCAAAAGGCGGTGATATCGGTTGGATGAACCTCGCCACAATGCGCGATATGCCCGGATTTGCTCAAGCTTTATCAGAAATGAAAAAAGGCAGCTATAGCAAAACACCTATTAAATCGAATTTTGGCTGGCACGTTCTGAAACTCGATGATATTCGTAAGAAGGAACCAGCGACCTTTGAACAATCTAAAAAGCAGTTACGCCAGGTGATTCAACAACAACGTATCCAGGCCTATGTCGATTCACTACGGAGTAAATCCAAGGTCGAAGTAAAACTGAAATAATTACGCTCTCCAAATAGATTTAACTTGTGGATAAATTTAACAGCCGGGATAGGTCAAACCTATCCCGGTTTTTATATCCCTATACTTTAAACAACAGATTAAATTTTAATCAATGTCATTTACATTTTATTCAACGACCTTAAATAACAGAACAAGAAATTCTTTAGCCAGAAGCGCTAACATCTTTAAGAAAACGTTTAAATTTAGTTTCATCGAGCATTTCAATACCCAGTGACTCAGCTTTGGTTGCTTTAGAACCAGGCTTTTCTCCAACAACGACATAACTGTTTTTTTTCGACACGCTGCCACTGACCTTTGCGCCCAATTCTTCAAGCGCGTGTTTCGCTTCATCACGGCTCATAGCTGATAATGTTCCGGTCACCACAAAGGTCTGACCCGTTAAGGGTTTGTGGGCGTCCTCATCAACTTCGATGTCTGACCAGCGCACACCATACTTGATTAATTTATTGATCACAGCCTGGTTATGAGCTTCATGAAAAAAATGGGCAATACTTTCTGCGACAACCGGGCCGACATCCGGTATCGCAATCAATTGTTCTTCTGTCGCGTTCATCAAACCCTGTAAATTTCCAAATGAATTGGCCAGAGTTTTTGCCGTGGTTTCCCCTACTTGGCGAATGCCTAATGCAAAAATAAATCGTGCCAAGCTTGTGTCTTTACTTTTTTCGATTGCAGCCAAGACATTTTGCGCCGATTTCTCCGCCATTCGTTCCAGATCAGCTAACGTCTTTAGATCTAATTTGTATAAATCAGAGGCATCTTTAACAATTTCAGCGTCAACCAATTGTTCAACCAGTTTTTCACCGAGGCCATCGACATCCATCGCCTTACGAGAAATAAAATGTTTAATCGCTTCTTTTTGTTGAGCAGAACAAAACAAGCCTCCCGTACAGCGCATCACCGCCTCGCCTTCCAGACGGATGACCTCTGAGCCACAGACCGGACAGACTTTCGGTAAGATAAACTTCCTGGCTTTAGCGGGTCGTTTCGATTTAACCGCCGACACCACTTCAGGAATGACATCCCCGGCACGACGCACGATCACGGTATCACCAATGCGAATATCTTTACGATCAATTTCATCCTGGTTGTGTAAGGTCGCATTGGTTACGGTTACGCCACCCACAAAGACAGGTTCCAGTCTGGCAACTGGAGTCAATGCGCCGGTGCGTCCAACCTGTACATCGATATCAAGTAAGGTTGTCATTTCCTCCTGGGCGGCAAACTTATGGGCAATCGCCCAACGAGGCGCACGTGAGACGAAACCGAGTTTATTTTGTAATTCGATATCATCAACTTTATAAACTACTCCATCGATATCATAATCCAAGCTGTCTCGTTTAGCTTGAATCGATTGGTAGTACTCCAAACAACCTTCCGCACCCTTGACTTGTTTAACTTCAGAACTGATTGGAAGTCCCCAGGACTTTAATTGCAGCAATATTGCCGATTGGGAGCTTGTTACTTCACCC
>CAMYMO010000091.1 GCA_947259425.1 uncultured Ectothiorhodospiraceae bacterium
AGTGGATACGGAAGTTGATCGTAAGGGGCAAATAGAAAGAGCAATATTACTGGCCGATTCCAAACCGGTTGTGGTCGGGTCGGTAGAAAAGATGTCAAAATCGAAAAGTAATGGCGTCGATCCTCAACATCTGATTGAAGAATACGGTGCGGATACGGCTCGTCTGTTTATCATGTTTACCGCGCCGCCGGATCAGAGTCTGGAATGGTCGGATACGGCAGTGGAAGGTTCTTTCCGATTTTTGCGCCGTCTATGGCGGGTCGTTTTTGAGCATGTACAGGCAGGACCAACGGTTCAGCTAGATGCATCAAGCTTGAATGACAAACAGAAAACCTTACGTCGACAAGTCCATGCGACCATTAAAAAAATCTCCGATGATGTCGGCCGGCGTTTCACTTTTAACACTGCCATTGCCGCAGTGATGGAGTTAATGAATACCATCGGAAAATTTGATGATCGTAGCGATATGTCCAGAGCGATCCTGCAAGAGGCCTTCGAGTCGATTATCTTGATGCTTTCTCCGATTGTTCCTCATTTTTGCCATAGCCTGTGGTCAGAATTGTCACCGAACTCAATCAGCATCGAAGATCAATCATGGCCGGTGGCTGATGAATCGGCATTACAACGTGACGAACTGGAGATGATAGTTCAAGTGAATGGTAAGCTGCGTGGGCGTATTTGCGTGCCAGCCGATGCCGACCGCAATGAGGTCGAGGCAACTGCGTTAGCTGATGACAACGTTAAGCGCTTTGTAGAAGGTTTGGCGATTGTAAAGGTGATTGTCGTTCCCGCTAAATTGGTGAATATTGTTGTTAAATAAATTTCATACCCATGCTCGTATTTTTATTCTCGTTAGCCTGATGCTTTCCATGACCGCCTGTGGGTTTCGTCTGCGTGGTAGCGTTGAGGTGCCAGATGTGTTGCAGAAAACTCACATTACAGGTATCGGCGAATTTTCTGAATTACACCAGGAACTAAAGCGTGTGTTACAGAGTTCCGGCTCAGAGGTATTAAGACAAGCTCAAAATGCAAAATCGATTATTACGATTAGTGGCGAAAATTTTCGACGTCGTGTTTTATCGGTCGATGCTCTGGGACGAGCTTCAGAATATGAACTGATATATCGTTATTATTTTAAGATTAGCGAAGCTGATGGTTCGGTGATTATTAAAAACCAGGAAATTTCTTTAATACGGGATTTCCAGTTTGATCCAAACAACGTTCTCGCCACCGATGCACAAGAAGCACAAATTCGGACCAATATGGTAAAATTTTCGGTCAGGCAAATGATGCGTCGCGTTGATTCCCAAATTAAAAGCGGCCAAACTAAATAATCCAGTGAACTTGTTGAAAATATGAAAATCCCATTTCAACAATTGAGTTCTCAACTAACCAAACCACTATTACCTGTGTATTTTGTTACAGGCGATGAACCCTTTCAACTCGATGAGGCTTGTCGCATGATTCGAGAAGCGGCATTGCAACAAGGTTTTAGCGAGCGGCAGATTTTTCATGTCGATCGAAGTTTTGACTGGTCATCACTGGCCGCGGAAGGAAATAACCTGTCCTTATTTTCTGAAAAAAAACTGATTGAGTTACGAATTCCGAATGCCAAACCCGGCCGGGAAGGTACCAAGGCTTTGCAACAATATTCTGAATCGTTACCCGAAGATACGATTTTATTAATCAGTGCCGGAAAATTAGAAGCGGCTCAAACGAAATCAAAGTGGTTGAAGAGTCTGGAACAAGTCGGAGCGTTGTTACAGATTTGGCCAATTGAGATTGGTCGTTTACCACAATGGATCCAGCAACGACTAAGCCTGCGTGGGTTATCAGCGGAGCCTGAGGCATTAAAAATTCTTGCTGATCGGATTGAGGGAAATTTGTTAGCGGCGGATCAGGAATTTGAGAAATTGTTATTACTGTATGGTGAAGGCGCTTTGTCGACGGAGCAAATTCAGTCGGCGGTAAGTGATAGTGCGCGCTATGATATTTTTAGTTTTGCTGATGCCACTCTGTCGGGCGATCCGGAGCGTGTTGCGAAGCTGATATTTGGTTTAAAAGCCGAAGGTGTAGAGGCAGTGTTGATGTTGTGGGCATTACAACGAGAAATTCGTTGCCTGTATCGGATACAGGAGGAAATGTTAAGTGGCAGCAACTTAAATAGTGCAATGGCGGCACAGCGTGTCTGGGACAAACGTAAGCCATTGATAAGTCGAGCGATTCAACGAGGTTCATTGAACCAGTCGCGAAATTGGCTGCAACGGTGTCAGCAATTAGATCGTATAATTAAGGGACAAAGAGCAGGCAAAGCCTGGGATGAATTGTTAGAATTGGCATTACAGGTGGCCGGTCAACCACTGCTCGTTTCGGCCTAGTTTAGCTAAAGAATAGAGAAAGTTAATGGACGCAAAATTTGATTTAAAACAATACATGACTCAACTCGGTGTTCAGGCCCGGAAAGCTTCACGCGAGCTGATGAAAGCCACGACGAATCAAAAAAACAGCGCTTTACTGGCGATTGCCGATACGATCGAGTCGAGTAAAACCACCCTGCTAGCTGAGAATCAAAAAGACCTGGATGCCGGGGCTAAAAAAGGTCTGGATGCAGCTTTACTGGATCGTCTGGCGCTGGATGATGAACGAATTGCATCAATGGCTGAAGGTGTACGGCAAATAGTCGCCTTGCCTGATCCAATTGGTGAAATTAATGATTTAAAATACATGCCATCGGGTATTCAAGTTGGACAAATGCGAGTGCCACTGGGTGTGATCGGAATTATCTATGAGTCTCGCCCCAACGTGACCATTGATGCTGCGGCCTTGTGTTTGAAATCAGGTAATGCGGCAATTTTACGGGGCGGCTCTGAAGCGGCCTATTCGAATCAGGCATTAGCCAGCTGCATTGCCGAAGGTTTAAAAGCTGCAAAGCTATCCACTGCCTCAGTACAGGTGGTTGAAACAACCGATCGACAAGCCGTTGGCGAATTAATTACGATGCCGGATTATGTGGATGTGATTGTACCTCGCGGTGGTAAAGGATTGATTGAGCGGGTGAGTGCAGATGCGAGTGTACCGGTGATTAAGCATCTACATGGTGTCTGTCATGTCTATATAGATGGTAAGGCTGATCAGGATAAGGCGATTTCGGTCGCCTTCAACGCCAAGACCCAACGCTATGGTACTTGTAACACCATGGAAACCTTATTAGTTGATAAGGTCATAGCTGCAGAGATATTGCCAAAATTGATTCGCATGTATGAAAAAGAGGGTGTTGAAATACGCGGTTGTGCTCAGACCCAGGCCATTGTAGCGAATATCAATTCAGCGACGGATGAGGATTGGGATACAGAATATTTAGCGCCAATATTGTCCATTAAAACACTGGATGGTCTGGATGAAGCGATTGATCATATCCATCAACATAGTTCTGGACATACCGAGTCAATTATTACCGAGGATTTGACCAGTACCCGTCGTTTTATGGCGGAAGTGGATTCCAGTTCCGTTATGGTTAATACCTCAACCCGTTTCGCCGATGGTTTTGAATATGGCCTCGGTGCCGAGATTGGTATCAGCACAGATAAAATACATGCACGTGGACCGGTTGGTTTACATGGATTAACCTCGCAAAAATATGTTGTCTTCGGTGATGGTCATATTCGTGGCTAAAGTGGTAATGCGGTTTCCATGATTGGGATTTATGGCGGTACATTTGATCCAGTACATTTCGGACACCTGCGACCTGCGGTCGATGTTTATACTGAGTTAGGTCTTTCTGAAATACGTTTTATTCCGGCCGGTATACCGGCTCATCGTGAACAACCTGTTGCAAGCAAAGCTCAACGGTGTCAAATGCTGTTATTGGCGACTGAAAATATCGCTGGTATGAGTGTCGACGATCGTGAGATTAATCGTGATGGACCTTCGTATATGATTGATACGATCAGAAGTTTGCAGTCAGATTTTCCAGATGAAAAATTTTGCTTAATAGTCGGTATGGATGCCTTCATCGGCTTCGAATCATGGCGGGAGTGGCAAGCGATTGTTGGGCTCATCAATATTGTTATCACCTATCGTCCAAATTTCGATATTGATTCCATTACCGAATCAGAATTGAAAAAATATATCCGTGGCGCCGAAACAAAGAATAAGGATGAATTTTTAACAGGGTCATTCGGGCATTGTTATTTTTGTCCTGTTACGCAACTGGATATTTCTGCGACCAGGATTCGCGAACTGGCAAGACAAGGTAGTAAACTTAATTTTTTGCTACCGGATGCGGTTGTGGA
>CAMYMO010000092.1 GCA_947259425.1 uncultured Ectothiorhodospiraceae bacterium
CACATCAGATCAGACGATTAGTTTAACGGGTATTAAGCCAAAGAAAATCGGTATGCCGATACTTCGAAGGGTTGGCTATCGTGATCCAGAAAGCGGTCAACAATATGAGTTTTTGACAAACAATTTTACTTTAAGCGCACAGACCGTTGCAGAAATTTATAAAGAACGGTGGCAAGTTGAGTTGCTCTTTAAATGGATTAAACAAAATTTAAAGATCAAGGCATTCGTGGGAAATAGCAAGAACGCCATACTCACACAGATATGGATAGCCCTCTGCACTTATTTGATACTGGCCTATTTGAAATTCAGTGCCAAATTAGGATGGTCGCTACAAAATATGCTGAGATTATTACAGTTGAATTTATTTATACTAAGAGACCTTATGGCATTGCTTCGAGGTGATCCACCAAAACAGAGCGCTCTAGAGTTCCCGCAGTTGTGTTTGGTGTGAAAGTTTATGGGACAGTAGTGAGTCTGGCCTCATTGATCTGATTTGATGTAAATTATTATGTGTAGCATGCCGAACCAGGCTTTCCACTATTCGCATGTAAGATCAAATGGAAAAATATATTAATGGAATGGCCATTCATTCATTCTTGCTTTTCGAGGAGACATAAATGCTATATATAACTACAAACATTTTTTTGCTCCTATGCATCGTTATTGTATATATCCTGGTGGCTCAGGCTGTGGTCCAGTTACCTGCTATGCTGATCGGATTTTTGATGGGGGTAATCAATCGTTTTAGAAAATCAGTAAATAAAGCAAGAGCACTCAAAAACCTGACAATATTTGAAATGTGTTTTAGCGTTATCCTCCTCGCCTGTTATTTGTTTTTTCATTTTAAATATGCATTATGGAATAATAGTTTTTTTTATATCTGGTCAAACCCTCTGCTGTTATTCCTTTTATATATCAGGGCTGTATTGGGAGCAGGTCATTCTCAATCAGAAAATCCAATATTACGAAGACTTTCATATATAGTATGGATTTCGCTATTACCCATTACTGTACTAATACTCGTCGGTTTATTCACTCCGGATACTATAGCGAACTGGGCTCTGAAATGGGGTATCGCACTAAGTATTTCCATTGTTATTTTAGGCACCATTATCAGCAGATCAATGCCATTGGAAATAGAGAAGTTTGAGAATCTTGAAGAAAGACAAAAGGCCATTCGTGTAAAAATTAACGAATTATTACACATAGTAAATGTAATCGGTGACGCAGGCGAGCTAAAGGCTTTATTAGGATCGGTAAATGAATTAGACAGGCGCCATTCAAAAGCACAGGGTTTGCTTCGTAAAGCAAAATATGTCGAGGCTGAAAATAGCATTTTGCAATCTGAAATTGAAGTTATTCATATCGAAGAAAATATAAAGAACAGAATCAACTTTACCTTTAAGGATGAAATAAAATCAAGATTGGAACGGGCCATTATAGAAGTCCATCAACTAGAGGAAGAGTTTAAGGTCGCATCAATATCAACTGAAGAACTTAAAAATGTTGAGTCGAGCATCCAGAAAAACCTCAGTGAAATAGATACAATACAATTTTCGACAGAACATATCATCGAGTATTTGAAGCCGATAGAAGATATAGTTAATTCTATTGCTGAAACCAGGGTTAGTTTAAGTTTACGCAAAAACGTCGGCGAACAAATGGATAAAATACGAAGTGAAATTGAAAAAAGCTCTATGACAATGGATATTGCATCCAGCCTTGATTTGGAAATACAAGGCGCCAAAGAGAGCGAAGTTCAAATATTAGACCATCTAGATAGACTTAAAAACAAGAAATTATCCGGTGCTCATGAGCTGCTGGCACTGTATCGCGAGCTTCAGAATAGTCTGCTTAGATTCAGGGAGTCAATTGCGGTTCTAAAGAATATCCTTAATAGACGCTGGAATAGTATTGAGATAATTGAGAACAGACTGTTTTCTTTTGTACCGAAACATTGCACGACAGATCATCCCAGCAATGGCGCTATAGTCCTGCAGAAAAAAAACAGCACTGATAAACACATTCAAATTTCAATTGATGGAGTATTAGTCGAGCTAGAAACAGAACGAAACTTTTCGATATATCCAAAAGCAGGCTCTAATAGCTCCATATCTTCTTTTAGCTTTGTAGGAAAACGAGCGGGCAAGGGTAAAATCATATTCAGATCGCCGGAAATCAAGGATAAAATTTCACTCGATATAACAATAATTCCCAGGACAATAGAACTGGCACGCGATAGTTTATTTGTTGCAGTCCCGCTCGGGGGCGTTACCCTTCTGATTTTATGGGGCTTAGGTATAGATATTAAAGAGTATGCGGCATTAACAGGCGCTGGCGGAGGGGCCTTTGGCTTATTGATTTTTTTGATTCGCTACATTAGATTTTCTAAATACAAATCTATAAATACAATTTAGGCACAACAGGTTCCTTTCAGTGGCGAACCAATGGAGGCAAATGGTACCAGAGAGCAATATTCTCCAATATTAGTAACAATTGTTCTCTGTCACAGTTTTCCATAATTGAAACGAATTCCATGGAAGCGGCACTGTCGGCAGCAAAGGCCTACTCTTTTCTTGATATGGGCGATTCACTTGAGGCGTCAGAGCTAGCGCAGATGCCAGGGAAAATATAGACAGAAAATGAGCATAACTGGGATCAGAGCGTAGTTTCAGCTAATATTAAAAAAACTACTGTACTATAATTTGCATGACACTTACTTAAGGCGATTAACTTTTTTGCTGTCATCGCGAGGCACGTTTTTTGTGCCGCGGCGATCTGTTAGTTATTCTATTCAGCCAGTGAGCGCTTAGATCTGGTTATACTTTTATACAGATTGCCGCACTGCACTCGCAATGACTAAATATGGCTATTTCATCGCTTAAATAAGTGCCATACAACTAAAATTACAATTATTCGGATTGACATATCATGAAGCTTTTTTCGTTATGGGCATTGTTACTGATATTTACACACAATTCATATAGTGCGATTTACAAATGGACGGATGCTCAAGGGAACGTCCATTTTGGTGACAAAAAACCCGATACACACGAGGTTGACAAACTCGATCTTAACATCAACACGTACTCCGGCGTCACGCATGAGACCTCACCTGTCGATCATGGTCAAAAGGTCGTCATGTACTCAACCGCCTGGTGTGGTTATTGCAAAAAAGCCAGACGCTATTTCAACAAGAACAATATCGCCTATACAGAATATGACATAGAAAAGGACGCCGCCGCGAGGAAACGATATCGTCAGTTGGGCGCTACCGGTGTTCCGGTTATCCTGGTAGGCAGCAAGCGCATGAACGGTTTTAGTGTAAAGGGTTTTCAGCGAATTTATAAATATAACAACTGATGTAAAAATCTTGCTAGCCAATTGAGTCGACTATGGATTTAAAAACGTATTTTGAAATCATTGCAGCAATTCTGACATCGATGGCCTTGTTATGGGGCTTTGTAAAAATTGCCTATCGATATAAAGAAAAATTTATTTTTGTCACAAATTGCCATATCTTGCCACGAACATTCTGGGAATCTGTATCTAATTACTACAAAATTAACACCTATGGTGATCATGACCATGCATTCAGACCACTAATATTCTTACCCGTTCATCTTAAGCCGTATATAAAACTATCAAACAATGGTGAAACTGTCCTTCTTGAATCACGCGTCAATGATCAGGATTTAAGCATATCCTGCCTGGCCTACTGGATCCCGGATGACCTACAACCCTGGTCCAAACTTAATCATCCCTTAATATCTCTTATTGTAAGAAGATTCCTGCAAATAGAAAGACCGCTATTTCCCGATGAGGACCACGCGCCCGATGGATGGCATTTAGTACATCATCCAAAAGCACAATTAGTCCCCCTCCACGATGTAGATCCACATGATAGCGACAAGCTCCTGTGGGCATGCTCGAACAAGTATTCATTCAGGTTTTATAATGCAATAAAGGGAGTATTTACCGACTCGGACGACAAAGATGCGCTAATAGAGTATTGCGGCTTATCGATAAGACTAAGCAAGAAATCAATTCTGCACTTAAATACCTGACATTAAAATCACGATTAATAAGCATTAGACTTCACGGTAAGTAAATATAACACCACAAACAATGACCAGACATACCGATTGCCGATCATCTTTGCAATGAAGAAACGCTATATATACTCTATTCTGTTTGGCCTTCCGGGATTACTGGCCGCGCTGATCGCTTCTTTTTTTATCGTTGGGGCCACGGCCGGTTTTATCTGGCTTTATGTATTTGG
>CAMYMO010000093.1 GCA_947259425.1 uncultured Ectothiorhodospiraceae bacterium
AAATTGGACACATCCGTATGTCCAAACGTGGCTATTTGTGCACTCATTTGTTTGCGCTGTTCATTTAAAACACGCACTTTGGAACTAAATAATTCGATCAGACTTTGCATCGTCGCCGTTAGACGGGGTGATGCATTCATACGCGCTGAAGTAGGAATAAACTCTTCCACTAAGGTGTAGTTATCATCACCATCATTAACCAGTTCGGCTATTTGTAACGAGGCAAAGTTTTCGCGCGACTCTTCACCGGTTAATAAAATCAGATTGGGGCGACCCAGCATGACTTCACGCTGGCGGTTCGGATCATTTTCATCGGATACCCGTGTGTAGTCTGTATTCCATGCACACAAGGCACCATTGTCCCGATAACCATTAATCCCGCTGGCATTACGATTAGCGGGTAAACAGATATAGAGATCAATTTTTTCGCTATAACCACCCTTTAAGTCAATGGCGAGCGGTGCATCTTCGGTAATGTCATAACTCACCACACGGCCATCAGGAAAAATAACCTGGCACTGGTTTAAACGAAATTGGCCATTCTCAAGGGCTTCTTCATCAATATCATAAGACAAAACACCCCATGACAACGGCGCGGTGCTACGCGCTTGTAGATTTTGATATGACTCATAATACTGATCCCACAGCTGAAAATGCTGTTGGCCGAGGAACATGCCCTCTGCCCAGATCACTTTTCTCAATGACTTCATTTCGCGTCTCCCCCACGATAGATGTCGGTAAAATTGTCTAATGTTCAGTTATGCGTAACGTATTTCCTACTAAGCTAACTTGAATTGTTTCAGACAAATCCAGTTTCCTTGCGACCCAACCTGCTGAGATGTCCTGCAGGTCACGCCATTTACGTTCTATTGGATTACGAAAGATTGCCACTACGGCAAGATATTTCGCATCGGCATGACGATCGACTTCCACTTGATCTTTTGAGCTCGGGTTCAAAATTATTTCGTTTCTCGAAAGCAATGTATTGCCTAATATGCTTTCATCGTTTTTCCATATTTGGTTAAAGGTCGCGCTTTGAAAGGCACCTTTGTCGTTAAGCTGATAAACACGAATCACTACTGGTAACGGGTCACCCTTACGATCCGGGTTTAAGTTTTCATTTGAATGCAGGCCGATGTTGACCATGGGTCCACCGCAGGCCGTCAGGAATAGCAGGGTCGACAAAACCAGGAGTGAATGAATAACTTGCTTCATGCCACCTTCCCGTTTTTAAGTTTTTTACTACGCTTGGCTTTGCGGTCTGACTTATGGCGTCGCTCGCGAGTTTTGACATAATTATCAACAAAACCAGGGGCAATAATTTTGTCAAAACGTAAGGTATCGTTTTCAAATAACTCCTGCAGGCGTTCTTTATGTAAACGCCAGGCACGCGCATCATTCACTTTAGAACGGCCATCACTCAAACCTTCATCACCCATTTGGTTGAGTGTTTCTTTAGCAATGCCATCCAGTGCGCTAAATAGCGCGACCTGATGCATGATCATGTCCTGAAACATGTTTTCTAAATCGGTGATTGATTTCCAGTCGGCGGAAAATAATGATATTGCGAGTTTTGTAGGTGTTTGGCCTTCAAGCGCTTCGAAACTGTGAGGGAACACACGACTGTGCGAGAGACCGAATTCATCAGCGAATTGTCGTTGCCCTTCAATTAAGCGTGCAATTCCATGCACTAATGAGCGTGTAAAGGCGAGTTTGCGCTCACGACGCTCTTCTTCTTTTCCCCTACCTTGAGAACTATTGATAGCTGATGAACTAACAAAGTTCGCAACTTTTCCTGATGAGTTATCCATACAGTTCTATTCCCAAAACCCCATTGTCCGAACGTCTATATAAATCCATGTTTCCATGACGTTCGACATATTACTTAAAGTACAGAATGTCCCATTCGGGTCCATTCGATTTTATGCTTTAACTAACTTTTAATTATTTTTTAGGCTTAACCTTAAATTAAAATTAGCAAAGCTTTGTTTCATTGTGTGTAACCTTTTTGTAAACATTGAACTGGTTCACACTTTTATTTGTTATCGCATTTCTCTATCACTGATAATCTCTTAACCATGACAACAATACAAGTCAGGTTTTTTTACAGATTGTTACAGGTTTTATTGAACATTTGATAAACACTGCGACAGCAAATAAACTAAGGTTTGTCATAACAATTAAAATAATAAAACCGAATCAGAGTTTTTAACGTTTGTCTGTTTCAATGGGGTTATGACACAAAATAATTTATTAACACAACGGATTACCGACGAGGGGAAGGAAAACCATGCTGAGCGCACAAGGATTGGCAAAATTTCCGGCAAATAAAGCCAAAATTACGATTGATATAAATGGTTCACCGCATTCGGTGTTAACCCTGCAAGGTCATGAAACCGTCTCAAAAGGTTTTCATTTCGTTGTGACGTTATTAACGGATAAGTATTCACCACTCAGTTCTTACATCGGTGCGACGACGAAATTAACGTTTCATGGTCAAGATGGTATAGCACGCACAGTAATTGGGGTTGTAACAAAAATTAACGAATTGGGTTGGAAGGACGACACCCGATTAACCATTGAATTAACATTTGAATCTAATTTAGCGCGCTTAAAGCATCAAACCGACACGAGAATCATTTTAGGTCACAGTGTTCCGGATTTAATCAAACTCACCTGCGAGCGCAATGGCTTAATAAAAGACCAACTGCATTTTGATTTGTCGCGAGCCTATCCGGTTAAACCTTATACACTGCAAGCCAATGAAACCGATTGGGCCTTTATTCGTCGCCTTGCCGCCAACAGCGGTATCTATTTTTATTCGATCGCGAAAGATGATCAGGAAATCGTGGTATTTACGGATCACAATGCCCACTGTCCTTACATTGCTCGCGAAGTGCTGCATTTCATCGCCCCCAGTGGTGGTAATGAAGCGGTCATGGGTCAAGCGATGGTCGGCGTGCATCACTTATCTGCCAACGCGCGCTCAATCATTCCGCAATCGCGTATCCATGATTTTAATGAGGAGACGCCGTCGACCACGTTGTTGGCGAATACCGCGATTGACCCGATGGCCTCGATACGGCCCACGCCGCAACCCGGTGAAACCTTATTTGGCTTAGGCACCCGCAGCCTGGATGAATCGGACCTACAGTCCAAACGCATCGCCGAACACGCCGGCGCATTTGCGTTTGATTTAACCGCACGAGGCAATGTGGTGGACATGGCGGCGGGCCATATCTGTTCACTTGAAGCCACCCATTTTGATGGTCAATACAACGCGGACTACTTTATTAGTGAGGTCATTCATGAGGCCAGTCAGTTTGCCGGGCATAATGAAGGGGATGATGACATTGCCTATCGGCATGTTGCGACCTGCATTAAACGTGAAACCCCGTTTCGCACCGCCACGGTGGCTCACCCGGAAATACCAATGACCTTAACCGCGCGCATTGAAAGCGACGGCCCTTATGCTCGACTGGATGAACAAGGTAAATACCAACTGCGTGCCTTGTTTGATCTCTCCACCACGGCGCACACCCAGGCAACCATTCCGATGCGCCGCGTTTCGCCTTATGGTGGCTTACCCAATGAAAGTAACGTCGGTTTTCATACGCCGTTGCATGATGGCGATGAAGTATTGATTAGTTGTTTAAACGGCGATCCGGATCGACCGATGCTGGTCGGCACCGTCCCGAATCCGGAACGGGTCTCCCCGGTGACCAGCGCCAATCCTTCCATGAATCGATTGCGTACGATGAGCGATAACGAACTGACCTTTGATGACAGCAAAGAAAAAGAAGCGATTACCTTACGCACCTACTCTGGCTACAACATTTTACATTTGAACGCCGAAGCGGTGGGGCACAAAGTTCGACTCGCCACCGAACACGGCGCGATGGTGACCTTTGCGAAAAAAACCCTCCATCGCCAAAGCGACGATACCATGACCGAACGGGTCGGTAATGACCGATTGGTTAAAGTGAAGAACATGCATCGCACCGAAACGCAAACAAAAGAAATTCACCACCAGGCCCATACCGACCATCGCCATGCGGCCTATAAAAACCTACAAACCGAATCGGGCAAAAATACCGAATTACAAACCGGCCGACACATGGTGGTGGATGTCGCCGATAACACCAAAATCACCGTCAAAGGCTCGGGCGGACTGTTTGCCACCGTCCAAAGTAACGACGTGTTTATACAAAGCGCGAACAAGATCGATATCAAAGGGCAAGGCGGCGGCGACATCACCTTTGAACAATCCGGGGGAGGA
>CAMYMO010000094.1 GCA_947259425.1 uncultured Ectothiorhodospiraceae bacterium
ACATTGCAAGGCATAACTCCCTTTTATGAATCGTTCAAAGTTGCTTAGAATATACTCAGGGAGAACCTATGTAACATAAATAGTCATGACTGCATTCAATCACGAAGGAATTTACAGTTTTTTACAACTTTATCATGCCAGTTGTTCGAGTTAACGGCTTTTGAAACTTCTTCTATTATGTTAATTTCATTTACACTTGGATCTGAGAACATGACACCAAGCAATACATCATCATCAAAAACGCTATTTGCCAATCTCTTTTCCGCTTTTATCCGACTAAACACATCGACTATAACGTCAATAAACAGTGCTCTAAGTTCTTCTTCTGTGATTAAGCCATCATAATGAAGCTCATAAATTTCGTCTTTTATGGGTACAGCCTCATAAAAGAATTCGGAATGCAAACCCATATATTCCCACTCACATGGGTTAAATTCTTGTTCACTCAGTTCGTGCCCGGTCTTTTTTGCGAGACGTTGTAAACTTTGGTGAGTCAATATTGCCACATCAAAATTTTGGTAACCGGATGAGCAATACAACACAAATGCAGATATATTTTCATTTCTTACGTCAATAACGATATTATCTAGATAGCGTATACATCCGTTATATAAAATATTATTTAACTCATTTTTTTTAATTTCAGTAACCGTCATATTAATGCCTCTTGCCGCCTCGCCCAGTCGTCAAGCACCTTTATAATCGCATCTCTTTTTGCTTGTCCCGTTCCTGTAACCACACTCAGCCTATTATATAATTCAATCTGGGGTGGCCCACCATGCATTCCTTTAGCATTTTGGATTGTCCATGTTAAATTTTGCTTTGCAAGTAGCGGGTTAATACCGACATCTTTTAATATATTTCGATTTAAATCAGAATATTTTTTCGCATCAGCGCCAACACCAACTTTTTCTACCAAATGATGAGCATGATAACCAAGTCCAGGACTGGATTTTCCTGTTATCTCAGTTAAGTATTTACCCCAGTTGTCCTTCCACAAATTAGTCCCACGCTTTAACGAGCCTTGATACACAATTTCTTGTATTTGACCTGAGGGGACCCCTTCCTTAACTAAGGCATCTTTCCAAGCCTTATATTGCCCCGCTGCTGGAAGGTTTGCAAATTCATCAACTAATTCACCAAATCTGGCACCGACGATAGGGCTACATTTATCATTTGCATTATGCACCCATAATTTATTCTTACTAACAAAGTAGGTATGCGTATTGGCAACCGAGAAGTTATACACCTGCAACGGTTCATTGACTTTCTTAACGCTACGTATGAGTAGGTCGCCCTGTTCGGCAGCAACTGCATTGCCTTGTTTCAGATCTTTGGCTTCAACCCAGCCTTTTCCTTGCAACCAGAAAGGGTGTTCTTCGGTTACGGCAATATCATCAAATCCGGTTGATACTCGATAATGATATTGAACCGTACGGCCCATTAATTTTGTTACGGTCTGGTGTGAGTCGAGATAATTCTCATCACTCCGCGAAATAACAAAGTTACCCACTTCGATCGTTTCGATTGGAACGAGCCCACTGGGTGTCCACACCATCGTGCCCGCAGCAAAGCTACTGCAGCCGGTTTTATTCTTGGGTGGGACAGATTTGCTAATCTTGGCCAGTTTAGTGACGATTTTAGCTAATGCTACCGGACTTACATATTTACCGATCACTTCGCCTTTTTGTCTGGCAGAACCGTTGACCAATGCACTGATGTCTTTACCCAGTTCTTCACCAATAATCTTCATGGTCCCGGCTGGATCCGTAATCATCGCTTCACCTAGGGCATACAGGTTCTTAGCGGTTTGCACCGGACTGAAGATCATCTCTAACAGATCAGCGCCTTGTTGTTTCAAGCCCTCCCATACACCTTCGGCAAACTCAGTGATTGTGGCGATAACTGATGGTGAGTTGGGTGAGGTGTTTGAACCGCCACCTGAATTTGATCCACCGCCACTATTGGAACCCGAGCCGGATCCGGAATTCGAGCCACTGCCGGTACCGGTATTTGAACCGCTACCGCTGTTATTACCGTTACCTGTATTTGAACCTGAACTGTTGGAACCCGAACCAGAATTCGATCCAGTTGATGATGTCCCTGAGTTCCCTAGACCGGAGTTATTCCAGCTTCCCATAGAAGCAGTACCGCCACTGTAAGCAGCATAGAATTCCTGATCCTCTTCGGGCGGTTGTCCATCCTGGCCAGCAAGTTCGCTCGAGATTGCCGCACCATGAGTACGTTGCACATTGCCAAACTTGGCATAACCGGCCACCCCGATAAACGCGATTAACGCCAGAATCGGTATATATTCAGTCATCGAGGCGCCAACCTGGCGATAAGATAACAAGGCAACGCGTTTTAATTGATTAATCATTCTTTTGGATTCCGACGGTTAATGGTCATTCACAACAAATAAAATTTATTATTTAAAGTTGATGTTATTAAAGATACGATTCACTGCGGGCTGAACATGCGGCAATTTATCCGGCAGGGTTAACACCATCATCGAAAGCATGTTTCCTTTTGGACTTTTTGCGATTAATAATTTGATATCCTGCACTTCACCAGAAACTTTCGATCTAAATGTCACCTCATAGCCACGCAGGCTTCGATAACTGACTTTTGTCATCGAGTCGACAGTTGAATTGTTCAGAGAAAAATTTTCTTCCGCTTGCTTTATAGCGGCCTTGGCAACATCTCGTAGCTCAGAGGCTTTCGCGGAGATATTCTTATGATAACGGACGTTAACAACTGCCGGTGGGTAGTAATTTTTTGGTGTTTGGGTGGTGAACTCAACCGCCTCGATACTTTCATCTTTTGTCCAACCCCATAAAGGGTCATTATCAATCCCAATTTCAAAAGCCGATGTCTCGATAAAAACGAGTTCACGCGATTGATTAGGTAATGTACCCGCAGATACTAATGCACTGTTCGCCAGCCCAAGAAATATCAGACCGAAAAATATAAATTTTTTGGTACGCGTTACCGAACTCATAAGGCTGCGCCCATATGATTCATTAACGGCAACGCAAACAGGGCTCCAATAGCGGTACAACCTTTAACCGATATGGTTGCTTTAAACGCCTGTTTATATTTAAATTTTTTAAATAAAAATACGACTAGCCATACAAGAAAATAGGCTAATAACGCCCGCCCCACAATATTACCAATTATTACTGCACTCATATCGTCATTCCCTAATTCTGCGTTATTCACAAAATATCCAGCCCAGTACATCCAAGCCCAGTACACATGGGTAACCTCAATCAAATTTAGATCGATTCCCCCTTAATGCAGAACAAAGATTACTTTAGTCAAAGATTTTCGGTTACACCCGAACAGGGGGGAAACAGAGAAATTGTTGGGCGAAAAAAAACCGCTTACCAATTGATAAGCGGTTCAGGGCGGAGTCACTTGCCCTTCTCAGGACAAGTGACACTCGGGGGAACTGATGCTATTTAATGACAGATTCCGCCGTAAAATCAGCGGGGGCGGTGCCAAACGGGGTTGGGAATCCACGTACACTCACCACATCCTCCACCAGGATATTATCCAGCGCTAGGTTACCGGTATCGATCTCATAACTGCTGGCAACCGCATCATCACCGTCCAGACCGGTGCCAGTGAAATCATAAATATCAATGTTGCGGCCGTTGATACTGGTGGCATTGAGTTCCAGGTCATTGCTATCGGCTGGTAATACACCGACCTGCCCTCTTACCGAGGATATGCGCATACGTGCATAACCATTCGCCGCGGTCATTTGTAGATCCGACACCTGATCATTCGTGACCATGCCAAAGATAGAAATACGTTGACCAACTGAAATGTCATCTTTGTTAAAGGTTCCCAGATTTAATTGTTTGCTAACGGTCGTGCTGGCATCCAGTTGTACGGTTACCGAATCGTTAAATACGATCGCACCATCCGTTCTAAACAAGGTCGCACCTTTAACAACAATCTGATCATCTGCAGAACGACTGGTTACCGTGCCACGCACAACATCCATATCACCACCTGGCACACTGCTGCCGCCATAAACTTCCGTTGCTTCGAAGCGAAGTGGATTGAATCTTAGATTACCTCGTGCGATTACAGCAGAGAATTGCGCCATGGTATCCAAAGTGGTTAAGCCATCCTGTCCACTATAGGTCACCCCATCAATCTCATAGATGGTCTCGTCACTGGTGAGTACACGCAGGGTTCCAAATACTCGTCGCCCAGTGCGAATACGGTGATAGAAAGGACGTATAAAGATTTCAAACGCATTG
>CAMYMO010000095.1 GCA_947259425.1 uncultured Ectothiorhodospiraceae bacterium
CGAAGGTAACGGTTCGATGGTTATTACCCAAAATGGTGAGGCAAAAGCTATGTTGGTCGGAATAACAGAATACGAGCAGGAGCAAGAATCTCTTGCTTTGCTTAAGCTGATTGCACAGAGTAAGTCTGCTTATGCAAATAAAAAACATAAAACTATAAAGCAGGCTTTTACTTCAATTAGGAAGCGAGTAAAGGATAATACCTATTGAGTCGTTATCAGGTAAGAATTACCGATGAAGCTGAAAGAGATCTCGAAGATATTTTTGATTATATAGCCAGGCATTATGCCATCGATAAGGCCAATTATGTATTGGCGGAATTAGAAAAACGAATTACCGCTTTGGAATTAACCCCACAACGTGGTCATTATCCTCCTGAGCTTGAACAATTAGGCATTAAATCGTTTCGTGAGGTTTTTTTCAAACCCTATCGTGTTATTTATGAAATTAATGATTCGAAAGTAATAGTTCATGTATGTGTAGACGGCCGCCGTGATTTACAGACTTTACTTGCCAGGCGTCTCTATCGCTACTAGACACGGGATACCGATAACTTAATAACTTAACCAATATATCCATACGCACAAGCAATATGACATGATAGATGTGGATTCAATATAATGAATATTAAACCCATTAAATCTGAAACCGATTATGAAGCCGCGCTTGAGCGGGTTGCCGAGCTTATGGATGCGAAAGCCAATACACCAGAAGGCGATGAGCTTGACGTGTTAACCACATTGATTGAGGCTTACGAGTCAAAACATTTCCCTATCAATACGCCCGATCCAATAGAAGCGATTTTGTTTCGGATGGATCAAAATGGTCTTAAAGATAAAGATCTGATTCCCTTTATTGGGCAATCTGGTCGGGTTTCAGAAGTATTGAATTATTCACGTAAACTCACGCTGCCCATGATTAGACGATTACATTCAGGATTAAATATCCCAACTGAAAGTTTAATACAAGAGTACGAGCTAAAGCCCGAATAGGGGCAGCACTTAGAACCCTTACAGGTTTCTCCTTAGAACCCCTCGCGGGTTTCATTAAGGATTCCCTGAATTACAGTTCTGGTCACCGCATAGAAACTATTTAAAAATACTAAGCGATGAGTTGCGCATTTTCATTTTCAATGGCGTCTGAGCCCATTGATTTTGAGTCGATAGTAAAGTCGTCTTCTTCCGCAGCTAATTGGTAGGTCAGGGTGTGTTGTCCGATACGGATAACATCATGGTCATTGAGTTCGTGCCAGCGAATCTTGTTGTTATCCATATGCGTCCCGTTCATGCTATTCAGGTCATGGATAAAAAACTGCCCATCCAGGAACACCAGCTGGGCATGAATACGACTGGATTTCGACTCTTCGAGGCAGATGTCGAGATTCGATTGCCGACCGATCAGCATGCGTTTGCGGTTTAACAGGTATTTGCCAACAATAACATCGCCTTTGCGGACCACCAGTAACGGTACCGGACGTAGTGTGACTTCATCCTGGGTAATGTAGTGCACTGGTAATTCACTCTTGCGCTCAATGTATAAGGGCCACGCAAGTTTGTGAATTGCATTATGTAGGCACGCAGTAGAAATTTCGTTGGTCTTGTTGATATAGGCAGTGATTAACATCATGTCGCATAACTGGTTAATCAGGCGAGGAACACCGCCAGTATAACAGATAATACCGTCCAGTAAGTCTTTCGGGAAAGCCAATCGACCATCATTGCCCGCGACATATAGACGATAATCAATATATTCCTGGATTTCGTTACGCTTTAGTGGCTCCATGTGGTGATTTAGGCGAACCAGTTGCAAAAAAGCGTCGTTTGGCAGGCTGGTGATATTCGTGCTGAGTTCCTGTTGTCCAAGCAGGATGACCTGGATCAATTTACGCCCAAACATCTCTAAATTGGCGAGTAGTCGAATCTCCTCCAGAATGGGTGGCGGTAAATTTTGGGCTTCATCAATCATCAGCAACATAGGGTGCATTTCAAGATGTTGATCCATCGCGAAGTTCTTGATGGAACCGAGTAAATGAGGTTTATCATTTTGCTCCGGTTGGACGCCTAATTGCATACAGATCGAAATCAGAAATTCATCGACCGATAACAGGGTTTGCTGAATATGAATGGTTTTGACTTTCTCAGGAAGCTTAGCGCAGACTTGATCAATCAGTACGGATTTTCCGATACCGGGTTCGCCGGTGACGACAACGATGCCATCACGAATCACCAACAGGTAGTTCAGATAATCGTATGCCTGTTGTTGGCCTTCACTAAGATAGTAAAAGCGCCTATCGGCAGTCGATAAAAATGGATAATTTCGTAGACCAAAGTATTCTAGGTACATAAGCGCACACCCTTATGTGATGCGTTTAGTTATACCTTTATACTGAATTTTAAGGGATCCGTCGAGTCCATATTTTGCATATGATCATAGTTTGATCACTCATGATCAATAATTGATCAATTCTTGATCAAATTTAGACAAAAAAGTCTGAGCATGTGTTTGTTGGATTCCCTTCGCCAAGGGAAAAGTGCCCTGCGGGTATGACAATGTTCAAAAGTTCAATGGATTCAATGGGGTGACCATTCAAAACAAGACTCCATTGGTGCACGATTATGGATTCTCATTGAGTTTATGCCCTTTATCTATGGAAATAACTAAAATGATTGAAAATATACTCTGACCCTATTGATCTTTGGATTCCCTTCGCCAAGGGAATGACAAAGAGGGAATGACAAAGAGGGAATGACAAAGAGGGAATGACAAAGATGGTATATATCTCTGGCCACATTGACCCTGTCAAAACACACTCAGAACCGCGGCGGTTTATTTTGCCTAAGTTTCGGTCCCAATCCGCTGAGATGTTTTCGTGCACGAATCACGGTAAGGGTATCGACCTGTTGATTATGAGTACGGTAGATAATTCGAAAATCATTAAATAAGCATTCACGAATATCGCGTCGAAATTCGGTTTCAAATAGGAGCCGACCCCGTTCCGGGGCAAGCTCAAGTGTGGCGGTCATATCGACCATATGTTTGAGCAGTGCTAAAGAGCAGCGCGGGATCGACTCGATTCCATGGTCACGCAATAACACCAGCGTATTTAAGGCCGGTTGTGTCCAGCTAATCTGATACATTGTTTAATAACCATTTTATCACCGCATCTTGCGGCACAATGTTCCCCTCGTAGGAGGCTTTTACGCCTAACTCGATCTCTTTGCGGACGAATAATTCATATAGGATATCATCCCAGCTAACTTCTTCGGGTAATCGACTAATCAGCCGTATTGCTTCATATTTTATTGATGCCATCGTTAAATTCCATTTTGGTTTTTTTGCAGTGTAGAAAAATTAAAATAATAAAAAAATAGGGTCAGAGACGTATTAATTTCCTTACTTTAAAAACCGGGGTCAGAGTCGTATTGTTTTTTGCCTGAATTAATGCAAAAGTAGAGATGGTGTTCTAATCACGAAGTAGAATCATTGTTTTAGTAGTCGTACACGGAGGTAGACGATGCCACGAAAAGCGCGTTTTAATTTACCTGGTTTTACCCAGCATATTATTCAACGTGGGAACAATCGAGAACGCTGTTTTATTTCAGCTCAAGACCATCATCAATATCTGGAAGATTTAAAAGAGTCGGCAGAAAAATACCAGTGTCATATCCATGCCTATGTATTAATGCCGAACCATGTACATTTATTGGTGACGCCACTGGCCGATAATGGCGTATCGAAAATGATGCAGTCCATCGGTCGACGTTATGTTTATTATTTTAATAAAACCTATCATCGTTCCGGTACGTTATGGGAGGGGCGGTACCGCTCCAGTTTGATTGACAGTAGTTATTATCTATTGGACTGTATGCATTATATTGAAATGAACCCGGTTCGTAAGGGCCTGGTTGAGCAACCCGAGCACTATCCATGGTCCAGTTTTGCTATCAATGCACTCGTCGAAAATGATTATTTAATCTCAGCTCATCCGATTTATATGGCGCTTGGCTCGACGATAAAATCGAGGCAGGAGGCCTATCAGGCATTAGTGAAACGACCGTTGAACCAACGAATTTTAAATGAAATTCGGGACAGCGTTAACCAGGAACTGGTGTTAGGTCGCTCGCATTTTAAAGATAAAATAGAAAAAATGACACAACGCCAAACCCGTAAAGGCTTACCAGGACGACCCCGTGTCGAAGAAGAGGGTGCGACGTATTATCGCAATGGCTTCAATTACAACAGCCGCTTAATATGCCGAGGTTATTATCTTGAACGATG
>CAMYMO010000096.1 GCA_947259425.1 uncultured Ectothiorhodospiraceae bacterium
TATTAACCTACATGGTACAGCAACACGCTCCAATGATAGTGCTGAAGATAAGGCAGTAGTTTCTGTTTTTGGTAAAAAGACCCCTTGTAGTTCGACCAAAGGATGGACTGGGCATACGCTAGGCGCTGCCGGAATAACTGAAGCTGTGTTTGGTTGTCTGGCGATAGGACATGACTTTATGCCTATTAGTTTGAATACTGAAGAAATAGATCCTGATACTTCTGCGAACATCCTAACGCAGTCACAACAAACAAACGTAAAAACAATTTTGTCTAATTCGTTTGGCTTTGGTGGTAGTAACTGTAGTTTGGTAATAGGGCGGACGGAATGAAGCAAGTATATGTGGAGTCTGTCAGCTTGCAAGGTCCTGGCCTTGATGGCTGGAAAAAGAGCCTACCCATATTGACGGGCAAGGCTGGTTATAAGTATGAAGATATCTCAAAACTTTCTCCAGGCTTGTTGCCAGCGAATGAGCGTCGCCGCACGACAAGTTTAGTAAAAATCGCCTTGCAAGTGGCACAGGATGCTTTGGCTGATAAGATGCAAGACAGCAATAACTATGCAACGGTTTTTGCAGCCTCTGATGGTGATATCGAAATCATACACCGTATATGTACGGCACTGATGCAGCCTGGTAAACCTGTGTCACCAACACATTTTCATAATTCGGTTCATAATGCCCCGGCCGGATATTGGGCCATTGCTGCAAATGCACAACTTGCATCAACTTCAATTTCTGCAGCCGATTTCAGTTTTGCGGCAGGTCTACTCGAAGCCGTTACATTTGCTTCATGCGAACAACAACCAGTATTATTTGTTGCTTACGATGTGCCTGTACTTATGGAGCCGTTGGCAAGTGCACGCCCCATGTATTCGGCCTTTGCTACTGCTATGGTCATCTCGCCGACTAAAACTACTGATTCAGTAGCAGCATTGAAATGTAGTATTAAGCAGTCAGGTGATCAAACAGTCAGTGCAAATAAAGAGCTGGAAAAACTTCGCATAGGTAATCCTGCGGCACGTAGTCTACCGTTACTGGAAACTTTTTCATGCAACGCTGATGCAACTGTTCAATTACCTGCACCTCATGAGACTATATTGAGTGTGGAAGTTAGCGTATGTCCCAGATGAAACGTGAACAGCTGAATCGTGAGCAGTTGCTTGAATTGATACCACACGCGGGCACGATGTGTTTGTTGGATTCAGTTGAAGACTATGATGAATCACAAATCGTTTGCAGTAGCATGAGCCATCAACGAGAAGATAACCCTTTACTGACTATGGCGCGACTTAGCAGCATTCATGCGATTGAATATGGTGCCCAGGCGATGGCCGTTCATGGCGGCCTGTTGGCGAAAAAGGATAATAAAAGTATTCAGCAAGGCTATTTGGTTGCACTGAGGGATATAAAATTAAACTGTGAGTATCTAGACGAGTTAAAGCATCCTCTTGAGGTCACAGCTGAAAAAATAATGGCACAAGGCGCTAGTCTGATCTATTCATTTAGCGTGAGTAGTAATAACAATATAGTTGCCAGTGGCAGGATCACGGTCATTCAACTTGGAGAACAAACATGAAACGCGCATTGGTAACAGGTGGTAGCGGTGACATTGGTGCAGTTATATGCTCCCGTCTTGCCTTAGCTGGCTTACATGTGATTGTGCATGCCAATACGGGTATCGATCGAGCCGAAACAGTAGTGAATGAGATCAAAAGTACAGGTGGTTCTGCTCAAGCCGTTAACTTCGATGTTGCTGATTCCGCGGCATCTAAGCAGGCGCTCGAGACATTAGTTAGTGCCGGCCCCATTCAGATCATTGTGAATAATGCAGGAATTCATGATGATGCGATCATGGCAGGAATGAAAGCAGATCAATGGAAAAAAGTAATCGATGTTTCCCTAAATGGTTTTTTTAATGTAACTCAACCATTACTTCTGCCTATGATGCAGACACGTTGGGGACGGATTGTGAACCTTTCATCAGTAGCCGGAGTGATGGGCAATCGCGGACAGGCAAATTATGCGGCAGCCAAGTCAGGACTGCATGGTGCAAGCAAATCGCTTGCGATTGAAATGGGTTCGCGGGGTATTACCGTGAATGTTGTAGCGCCAGGTGTAATCGAAAGCAGTATGACGAAAGAAGTTTTCAGCGATGAAATGATCAAGCAAATGATTCCTATGCAACATGCAGGTAAAGCAGAAGATGTTGCAAATTTGATTGCCTTCCTGGTTTCTGACGAAGCGCGTTATATCTCAGGCCAAATCATCGGTGTCAATGGTGGAATGGTATAAGAAGAGATTATCTTATTCGG
This sequence comes from uncultured Ectothiorhodospiraceae bacterium, assembly GCA_947259425.1. Lineage (GTDB taxonomy): Bacteria > Pseudomonadota > Gammaproteobacteria > UBA6429 > Thiohalophilaceae > SZUA-24. The sequence continues at coordinate 2,314 of CAMYMO010000096.1, forward strand.
TTCAGCATATGCTGGTTATTGATTAGAATAGAGAAAATTTTTCCTGTCCAATACCAATGTGTATAGAAGGCCTCTTTGAGCAAGCGAATTGAGTTTAAAATATTTATTTTAAAAATATCGTCTGCCGGGCAAAGCGTATGTGGAATCTTAAAACCATTTGCCAGGGTGTGTGCTCTATATAAATGATAGCGCTGACTAATCAATGCAGTATCTTGAAGTTCTTGTTCAGATAATATGTTTTTTGCCTGTTTAAGGTTTTCGAGAGTGTGACGTGATACATCTTCGAGTGCGATATTACTTTCGGGAACATCTTGTGACAGCAAATAGTTACGACCAGCCTCAGCCTCGGTAAGTGTAGACTGTCCTGTTTTACCACCAAGTATCATAATTTTCATATTGGTATTACCTTGCAAAATATTCTTTGCACGCTCTAGACGTGCTAAATAGAAAGGGCGTGGTTGATTGCTGTCGAGTGCCATGCCCAATACCAGGGCTGTATTGAATGATTGTTCAGGTATTGCGGTGTAGCGTGCAGTCATCCATGTTTTAAACAGTAGCCAGAAATAAAATAATCCCCCAGTCACAACAATAACGAAACAGGAAAGGAGCATCATTGCAATGCCATCCAGGCCCATCCCTTCTCTGAGTCCTAACTTTGCCAATTGTGGTTTAATCGCAGAACGATATAAACCCGGTAGGTAGAAGAAGCGCGTGATTAACGACCAGGCTACCATGCGTGTGATATAGGTTATATCCATGCCCCCACGAAAGTGTGAAGGGCGAGAATCTTCTTCATAGATCGCAGCTATTTTTATAGGCGTGCTGTAATAATTTAACTGCGCCGCCTTGATAAGAATTTCACTTTCAAACACAAACGATTTGTCTTTGCTGACCTTGATGTCGATCGAACGGATTAATTCAGCTGGGTAGAGTCTAAACCCAGATTGACTATCTTCGATAGGGTAGCCTGCTGCCCATGAGATCCAGAAATTTGCAATTTTATTGGCAATGTACCGTTTACGTGGTATCAGATGTTTATCCGCTAGGCGTGCGCCAATTATAATGTGATTACTATTCGCTTCGTAGCCCTTGATGAAGCGCGGAATATCTTCAGGCTTATGTTGGCCGTCAGCATCAAGTGTAATGACAGCATCGACACCGTGGTCAGCTGCATGCTTCATACCATTAACCAATGCGACCGCTTTTCCTTGATTCTGTTCATGCTCAATCAGCATAATGGGTAGGTCACGCACCGTATCAGCAGTACCATCAGTCGAACCATCGTCAACCACAATGACTAAATCAATCGAGTTTTTTAAAACTTGTTCGGTTACCTCACGAACAGTTTTAGCCTCATTGAAGGCAGGAATGACTACGGCATATTTGAGCATGATAACCTGGACCTTTATTAAGCCTTGGCAGTGTAAGTAACTATAAAACTATCGTATTTAAAATTTATTGACTCGTCAGATTAATTATCCGGCTTTTTCTTGCACAAAACCAGCAATTTAATAATGTTTGACGAGTTGAGTTCATATATAAATAAAATATTAGTAAATTTGCATGTGTTAGCTACGTGCTACGATAGATTAAGATTTAAATGATGTTTATGGGTACATCAATTTAAGGATGGTAAACGTTGCAGATCACTTAAACAAGATTAACATCGAGATGCTATTTAGTATGGTTCGAGTACTATATATTATCTCTGTCTTGATTCATTAAACTTAATTGAATATCATATGATACCGGTTCTATAAGAAAAAATCGTAATGGCAGATTCAGCGCATTGTAGTGATATTTTAGTTATTGGCGGCGGACCAGCAGGTTCGACGGTGTCCACTTTTCTACAAAGAAAAGGCTTGAGCGTCACTCTTCTGGAAAAAGAACATCACCCACGTTTTCATATTGGCGAATCATTATTACCCCGTAACTTAAAA
>CAMYMO010000097.1 GCA_947259425.1 uncultured Ectothiorhodospiraceae bacterium
TTTGTTTTAAGCTGATGAACGAAAAACCGGGGAAACATGAATCCGCATAATAATAAAACTGGATAAAATCGATCACATGTCCGAACAGGATACGATCGATAACATTACCTAACGCCCCACTTAGAATAAACGCCAGGCCAATGGCACTGGCACGTTCATGCGATTTTAAGGTTTTCATCCAGTAAATGAGCGCGGCACTCACCACCAGCGCAATAATAGTAAAAAACCAGCGCTGCCAGCCATCGGCATCACTTAAGAAACTAAATGCTGCGCCTTCGTTGTGAGCCAGGTATAAATTCAGGTTTGGAATAACCTCGACCGGTCTAAACTTAATGAGTACGTGCTCTGCCCACTGCTTGGTGATCTGATCAAGCACAACAAATACCAATGTGATCCATAACCACTTAAGCATGCCGATTTTTTCTATCATGTTTTTACTGTTCACAACTATTCTAACCTTGCCAATACCAACAATATTACTTCGTCATACCCGCGACGGCGGGTATCCAGTAATTATATATCCCATCATCACCCAAAATATCTGGATTCCCCTCTCCAGGGGAATGACAGATTAGCGAGATAATAGGGAAGCCCATCATCATGCGAAATCTCGTGGTTCGCCATCACCTGATATATTTTCGATACAACGCCCACATAAGGTCGGGTGCGCAGTATGCTCACCAACGTCTTTACGGAAATGCCAGCAACGTTCGCATTTTTGATGTTCAGATGCACTCGCCGCTATCCACAGCTCATCATTGGTTGATAGCGTCACGTGTTGTGCTTCTTCAGGCGGTTCACCGGCTAAGAACAGATCGGCCGATGAAGTGATCATCACAAAACGTAATTCATCGCCCAGTCGGTTTAATAAATCGTAAATCTCCCGACCACAATACAGTTGCACTTCTGCCTGTAAGTTTGCGCCAATTTCACCGGCGGTACGTAAACGCTCCAATTCTTTGTTGACCATGTCACGCACTTCAATCACCTGTTGCCAGTACGCCAGATCAAGCCCATTCGGATCTTTTGCGATCTCGGGAAATTCATACCACTCGGCAAAAAAGACCGAATCACCGCGATCACCTGGAACAAACGACCATAACTCTTCCGCGGTAAAACTCATGATCGGTGCAAACCAACGTACCATCGCCTCAACAATATGGAACACCGCCGTTTGTGCCGAGCGTCGCGCCTGGCTGTCGGCCGGCATGGTGTAGATACGATCCTTAATCACGTCTAAATAAAAACTGCCCATGTCGACCGCGCAGAAATTATGGATCTTCTGATAGATCTTATGAAACTCAAACTTGTCGTAGGCCTCAACAATGTCTTTTTGTAATTCAAAGGCACGCGATACCGCCCAATGATCCAGGCTCACCATTTTATCGACTGATACTCGATGAATCTCCGGATCAAAATCACTCAGGTTTGCCAGTAAATAACGGCTGGTATTTCGAATACGACGATAGGCATCGGCGGTGCGTTTAAAGATCTCATCAGAGACTTTGATTTCACCGCGATAATCGGTGGCACTGACCCAGAGCCGTAAAATATCAGCGCCATATTGATTCATGATCTTTTGGGGCGCGAGCACGTTACGTTCTGATTTTGACATCTTCACGCCCTTGGCATCAACGGTAAAGCCATGCGTTAACGCAGTTTTATAAGGCGCATTACCATTCATGGCCACCGAGGTGACCATCGAAGAATTAAACCAGCCACGATGTTGATCGGAGCCTTCCAGGTACAAATCAGCAACCGGATAATCCTGATATCCTTCGCGTTGATTCAACACCACAAAATGGGTAACCCCGGAATCAAACCAGACATCGAGGATATCCTGCACCTGATAATAATCATCCGCTTCGTCACCCAGTAAATCTTTACTATCGAGTTCATACCAGGCATCAACACCGTGTTGTTCTATTTGTTGTGCGACCTGTTCGATTAATTCCACGCTACGCGGATGAATCGCTTCGGTTTGCTTATGTACAAATAACGCGATCGGCACCCCCCAGGTCCGTTGGCGTGAGATACACCAGTCCGGTCGCCCTTCCATCATGCCTTCGATGCGATTCTGTCCCCATTCGGGTAACCAGGTCGTCTTTTTGATCTGTTGCATCGAGTCTGCACGTAAATTTTTCTGGTCCATGCTGATAAACCATTGCGGGGTCGCACGAAAAATAATGGGCGTTTTATGTCGCCAGCAATGCGGATAACTATGCAATAACTTCTCGGCATGCACCAAGGCCTGTTTGGTGCGTAATACTTCCAGCACATCATCATTCGCTTTGAATACGTGTTTACCAGCAAACATTGGCGTGCCCTCGACAAAGACACCATTTGGGCCCACCGGGTTATCGACTTTTAAATGATATTTTTGGCCGACAATAAAATCGTCCTGACCATGGCCTGGGGCAGTATGCACCGATCCGGTACCGGCTTCTAAGGTAACGTGATCCCCTAAAATAATCGGCACTTCACGATCATAAAAAGGATGTTTGAGTTTTAGATTTTCCAGATCTTCACCGGCACAAGTCCCGACCACTCGAAAATTGGTGACATCGTAGCGCTTCATACAAGCTTCGACTAAATCACTGGCCAGGATCAAACATTCATCACCGTGACCACCCGCACCTTCACAACGAATGATGCTGTATTCAAATTCAGGGTTCACCGCAACGGCCTGATTGGCCGGTAAGGTCCAGGGGGTGGTGGTCCAGATGACGGCTGAAACTTTGTCGATTAGATGCGCGTGATCGACATGCGCCAGTCGAGTCTTTAATGCCTCAAAATCTAAAATTGCAAAACGTACATCGATGGCCGGTGATTCTTTATCTTCGTATTCCACTTCGGCTTCGGCCAAGGCCGAACCACAACTGGCACACCAATGCACCGGCTTGGAGCCTTTGTGCAAATGGCCGTTGTCGATGATCTTACCGAGTGCGCGAACGATGTCGGCCTCGAATTTGTAATCCATGGTTAAATACGGATTAGCCCAATCACTGATCACACCCAGCCGTTTAAAATCATCGCGTTGTCCGTCGACTTGCTTCGCGGCGTATTTTCGACAGGCCTGACGAAATTCACTGGCACTGACTTTATGTCCCGCCTTGCCCACTTTCTTTTCGACCTGCAATTCAATCGGTAGACCATGACAATCCCAACCGGGGATATAAGGTGCATCAAAACCGGCCATGGTACGGGATTTAACAATCACATCTTTTAAAATTTTATTGACCGCATGGCCGATATGAATGTCGCCATTTGCATAAGGCGGACCATCGTGCAAAACAAAACGGGGTTTGTCTTTATTGGCCTCACGTAACTTGCCGTACAGATCCATCTCTTCCCATTTTTTAACCTGGGCAGGCTCGCGTTGCGCCAGGTTGGCCTTCATCGGAAATTTCGTCTTCGGTAAATTTAAGGTGTCTTTATATTCTGCCACGGCTGTTCTCTATTGTTTTTGTCTCTCTAAACTTCAAGTAAATATCCTAAATGCTTTCGTCATACCCTACAGGGCACTTTTCCCCTGGAGAGGGGAATCCAGATATAAAAATGGATTCCCGCCTCGACTCTGGCTCCTGCTTCTCGCCCTACCGCCTACGTCCATGTAGGCGTCCGCGGGAAAAGTGCCCTGTAGGGTATGACAAAGCTCTGTGGAGATGACGGTGAAACAACTTCCTTTCCCCAAGGATTAACAAAATTAACATCCCTGATCACCACTCGCTTCCTTCGCCAGATCGTCCTTCACTTCAAAGTATTGTTTTGCACCATCCACATCTTTTTGAATCTGAACTTTCAATGCCTCTAAGGTTGTGTATTTCACTTCATCACGTAACTTATGCAAAAAACTCACTTGTAAGTGCTTTCCATAAATTTCCTGATCAAAGTCAAATATATACACCTCCAGTAAAATCTTGGTACCGTTAATCGTTGGCCGGGTACCTAAGCTGGCCACACCAGCTAATGGTTCACCTTCCAGACCGAACACCTCAACCACAAAAATACCCTGCAGGGGCGTCGCCTTTCGATGTAAATCGATATTCGCAGTTGGAAAACCTAATTGGCGACCCAGTTTTTCGCCATGTGCAACACGTCCACTCATACGATAGGCGCGTCCGAGCAAGCGTTCTGCCTCCGCAAGGTTTCCTGCATCAAGCGCTTTACGAATGCGAGTACTACTAACCCGTTCTCCCTCGATGGTAAAAGTATGCATGTTTACCACTTGAAAACCAAATTGTTCAC
>CAMYMO010000098.1 GCA_947259425.1 uncultured Ectothiorhodospiraceae bacterium
ATATCATCATAAGCAAACATTTTTAAATAGGCCTTATTCGCATAGATGTGCATACCATCATGAACATAAGCGATGGCATCTCGTGAACTGTCGATGAGCGCTTTGGCACGTTTTTCCGTCTCTCGCAACATCAGCTCACAACGACGATGGCTGCGACGCTCATGTAAGTCGGCGACTTCACGTTTTACAATGTGTTTCAATCGATCCGTTTGATCTTCAGCGCAGACATCACGCGCACCGGCTTTTAACGTATCAAGTGCGGCAGGTTCTTTACCTGGTAAAGTTATGACGACTAAGGGTATATCTCGTCCATAGCGCGATAAGACTTCGACCGCCTGTTTCGCTGTGAAGTGGGGCATTTTCAGTTTGCATAGAATGATATCAATCGGGTTATCATCTAATGCTGTGGTCATGTCTTCTTCACCTTCGACCCGGATATCACGCACGATGTGACCCGCATTACGTAGCGCGTTAATTAACACCTCAGCCTCTTCGGAGGCATCAAATACGGTCAATAGTCTTAAAATATTTTCGTTGCTCACAAAACCATCCTGTTGGTCATGTCCTTGTTCTTATTTGCCGCTTTGTGGTACTGAAGCGAGGCTGCATGTAGCTTATTTTAAAGGTTGTTACCAAGCAATGCCCCAATTAAATTGCTGTATAAACTATCGGCAAATTTTTAAGGTAACTTGAGGGATAGAACATCAGATTCTGCAGGGTTAATCCACTAAATTGAGTTCCAGACACCAGAAAAGTCGGGACTATCATCATCCTTGTCTTCATCGATTTCGCCGCGAACGACAGCACTTTGTTCATCCATAATATCAAATTGAAACTGGGCAAAAAGCCCTGTGTTTTGTACCTGCTTGCTGAGTTGAACCAGGATCTCTTTGCCCAGGATATTAATGACTAATTTATGACCAGTTCGATAGGGTACCGCCGTTGTGATCAAGGTCGTGGGTTGATTAACCGCCTGTAGTTCCGGCAGCATTAAGGTCCTTTGGTAATCATGTTTTGCATTACTAACGACCCGCAATCCAATTGCAGCGGCATCCGGGGTAAGCATTTCAATACCTAACATCAGACCGCTCGAGGCATCGCATTTCATCCAGCGAATCACCCCCACGCCCCATTTCCAGGTTGCTTTTGATACTTGACGACGAATCCCGAGTAATTCACCGACCTGGGCGCGGCTTTTTGTTTCGTTGATGGTTTTAATGCAATAGCCACGTGCACTTTCATTTAATATGAGCCAGGTTTCGGCTTGTTGTTTTTTTACTTGAGCAGGTGTACTCGGCTCTTGTTCATTATTAAATTTCTCTTCCAGGCTTTCCAAGCCATTATCTTCATCAGGAAAATAGATCATCTCCCAGACATCAGGTTGTGTCTCTATTTCAGAATGGCTGACATTATTGGCTTGATAATGAGCCGTTTGATCAAATATGTCCTGCTCACCGGTTGTACTGGAATCATTTGCATAGCCATTATCTTTTTTACTACCAGAGATAATAACCTGATGGGTGGCGGTCAACCCCAGGGTAATGTGGACTGACTCTTCAACATCATTGCGTGGAAAATTTCGTTTAGGAATGACACACCAGGCAATTAATAATCGCTTCATTAAATCCTGCGATAGGTCTGGGCGGTTTATATCGATGCTGGTGATCGTGGTTTCACCGGTCTTGAACCCATGTTTAAGATCTTTGCGTATTGCATTGGTGAGCGCGGTACTGTCGAGCACCCTTAAGAATTCCGATTCCTCTTCTTTATTGGTGATAGAAAAGGCACGTGGTGGATCATCCGATGCGAGGTTGACACCAAATAACGAACTCGATTTGGTGACATTCTCCACCGTCTTGAGTTTTGTTTTATGCGTCCATCTTTCTAACACGGTATACACCTTTCCTGCTTCACCGTGGCGTAACTTATAAGGGGAGGTTAAAGCCGTTAGTAATATTCGCATGTATTCACAATTGATATTCGTTTTAACATTATGCACATTTTGATTATCAATCGTGGTGATAGTGAGCAGTTTTTGTTGTTCGGCGGCAAGATAAAGTTTATGGATTTGTGACCAAACATTTTTTGGATAAGGTGTGTAAGTTTGATAACTGGTCAGCAGTACGCGGCCCAATGATGAAAGGCAGCGTTGTATCATGTTAGCGAGCTGCTTGGTATCCGAAAAGAACAGGTTATGATTCAGATAGCCTTCTATTGCGATCATATAACCAATCGCCATCGCATGATGGATCTCGCGGGTGGCTGAGACGATTTTTAAATTCTTGCTTGGCAGTGGCGCATTGACGCCGACGAAATGTCGTTTCATCGCGTCAGTCACATATAAAACCGTCTCACGTGCAGCATCCAGGAAGTAAATTCGGTTTTGGTAGGGATACCGGTAGCGATTGGTTTCGACTAAAAGCTCAAAGATGCGACGTGCCGTTTCACCAATATTGGCACGTGGCAAACTATCCAACCAGGTATCAACCTGCTTGGGGCGCAAATCGAAATTATCCTTACTCGGTTTTTCGAGTTCGGGTATGTCCAGACCGAGTTGCTTAGGCACGGCCGCTCAAGCGTTTTGTGTTAATCAAATTTATCCTTCCTAATAGTATCGATATATACATTCTAACCGAGAAATGCCATTTCGCTAAACTTATAGAGGGGTTTTAGCGGCTTGACCAGGGATTTCTTGCACATATTTCGGGACTAAATAACCCGGTAATCGATTTCTCATTTGTTCGATGAGTTGACGCCCTGTGCCAACCGCGACCTCAAAATGGGCGGCACCGCTGACTTGATCCAGTTGATGCAGGTAATAGGGCAAAATCCCGCATTCCAGTAGCTTATAGCTCAGTTCAATTAGGCTATTTGCGTCGTCATTGATGCCTTTTAATAGAACCGACTGATTGAGTAGGGTGATATTGTGGCCCTGCAGACGCTGGATGGCTGAACGAAATTCATCATTAATCTCATTCGGGTGATTGATATGCAATACCATCACTCTATTGAGCTGCCCGGATTGGAGCCAATCGAGCTGCTGACTATAAAGCCGTTTTGGCAACACAACCGGTAGGCGGGTGTGAAAACGAATCGTGTTCAGGTGTGGAATCGCTGCCAATTGGCTAATTATCCGATTTAGACGTTGATCGCTGATGCTGAGCGGATCGCCACCACTGAGGATGACCTCGTGGATATCCTTATTTTGACTTAAGTAAGCCAGGGTGGCGGGGAATTGGCTACCGAGCGGGTTGGCCTCCTGGTAGGAGAAGTGTTGGCGAAAGCAATATCGACAGTGGATTGCACAGGCTGCAGTGCTGACTAACAAGACTCGCCCTGGATACTTGTGTAATAGCCCTGGGCTAGCCATCGCTTCAGCGTCGCCGACGGGATCAAGTTGCCCCCAACTCGATAAGTGTCCATTTACACTGTTATCGTTTTGTCCGGTTAATTCTGTTGCCAGGGGTAATACCTGGCGTAACAACGGATCATTGATATTGCCCAGCTCCATACGGGATAAAAAGCTCTTTGTCACCCGTAATGGAAAATGGCGGGCAGAGCGTTTTGCTCCTTCAATGAAAGATTTGGGGAGCTGGAGCAGACGAATGAGCGTTTCCGGCTCGCGTATGGCCGTGGCTAATTCGTGCTGCCAGCATTCAGAATGCTGCCCTGTTGAGGCAATTTTCGTTATCATAGGCAACTTAACTGTTCTTCTAATTCTATTTAGCACTCGTGCATTATTGGGAAGGTATTACATGGCAAGCTATAGCACAAATGAATTTCGTGGTGGTCTTAAGCTGATGATCGATGGCGATCCTTGCAGCATTATCGAAAATGAGTTCGTGAAGCCCGGTAAAGGGCAGGCATTTAATCGGGTTAAGCTCCGTAATCTTAAAACAGGTCGAGTTCTCGAGAAAACCTACAAGTCTGGCGAATCGGTCGAGGCAGCGGATGTGATGGATATCGATATGCAATATCTTTACAGCGATGGCGATGCCTGGCATTTCATGGACCCCAATAGCTTTGAACAAGTCGGTGCCGATGAGGCTGCGGTGGGCGATATGGCACAGTGGTTAAAAGAACAGGATATGTGCGTGGTGACCTTATGGAATGACGTGCCGATTGCGATTACGCCACCCAATCATGTGACCTTAACCATCACCGAAACCGATCCCGGTTTGCGTGGCGATACGGCAAGTGGGGGGACGAAACCGGCCAAGTGTGAAACCGGCGCGGTGGTGAAGGT
>CAMYMO010000099.1 GCA_947259425.1 uncultured Ectothiorhodospiraceae bacterium
ACTTACTCTGCTGCTTTGCTTTGACGCCACTCAGCTGTAAATGCTGCAATTCAAAATCTGCGGCAACAAAACCATACAGCGTCTCGTCATCATGTATGGCATGTAAGGCCGTAATGCTTGGCGCCAGATCTGGCTGAGTCAAATAGGCATTGGAGAGACTCAGGCCGCGAAACGGTAACAGTCCAACAAAAGCAGCGACCTCCGAGTGGTCCTGTCCTCGCAGGGACGGATCACACGTCCCGTGCATAACCGTTGCCGAAACCTGCACGGCATTTTGTGAGACTACATACAGGCGCGAACAATTGGTTAAAGTGGCCAGGCCATTCAGAAGTACCTCATCAAGTACACTGGGATCCGTCCAACTATCCAGACATTGACTAGCAAGGTGCTGCATGGATGCCTCGATCTGCATGGAAAGGTTTCGCTTCTTGTCAGAAATAATGTCATTGAATGTATTCACGCGTCTTCCTCTGTTTCCTTCTGTTAGCGTAATGTTTTTGACAGATATTAATAACGTAGTTCGACTTAATTAATGAAAACTTTAGCCAAGTCACAAAAATTTCATACGGATAGTCGATAGATACGTTACTACCTAAAATAATGTGACAATTTGATGCAACGAAGTATTACATGCACCAATAGGGGACAGACCACGTTTTTCATCATGTAGTCTTAATGGAAAATTCAAACATCTAACTAAAATTAATCAAGAGTCATCATGGTTAACAAATTTAATTCACTATGAAGACAAGATTTCTAGATATGAGGAATTGCCATGCGCTATTGCCGTCTGGTCATGGCCTGCCAACTGCCCAGCGCGGTGTTTAGCATCTGGCATAACATAACGGGATCTGTGTTAGCGAGTTGGTGGGTGCGGAGGAAATAACGAGCCGATAAAGAACAAATGGGGGCGGACCTATGATTACTGTTAGAGAAAAGGCAGCTTCACCGTGGTCTGTCGCCAATATCGCTAGTAATATACGCGTTATGAAGGACGGTGAACGTTTTAACACTATTTCCCACATGGTCGGCGCCACGTTAGCCCTGGCGGGTACGGTTGTGCTGGTGGTGATTGCTTCGGAGAATGGAGATGTTCGTCGTATTGTTTCGTTCACAGTGTATGGTGCCACGCTATTTCTGCTTTATTTGATCTCTACGCTTTATCATGGTTTGCCGGGACGAGCGAAACATGTGTTTCGCATCCTGGATCATCAGGCGATTTATCTGTTGATTGCAGGAACTTATACCCCGTTTACATTGGTCACGCTCAGTGGCCCTGTCGGTTGGTGGCTGTTCGGTACGCTTTGGGGAATGGCGACGGTGGGTATGATTCTGGATGCATTACCTCGACGTGGTGCACGGATAGTGCCTTTGATCATTTACTTTGTGATGGGTTGGATAATCGTGGTCGCGCTCAAACCGCTTCTCGCAAGTTTGCCGTTTGCCGGTTTTCTCTGGTTGCTGACGGGTGGAATTTTTTATACCAGTGGGATTGTCTTTTTTGCTCTGGACAGTCGTTACCCCTGGATGCATGGTGTCTGGCATTTATTTGTGTTGGCCGGTAGTATTAGCCATTATGTGGCCATCCTGGCTTATGTCTGACATAAAGTAGATTCTAAGGGTTGATTTACACAGAATTAAACTATATATAAGTGTTACCAAATCTTTGGCTTTTTTCAGGCCAGACAGTGTGGAGCTTTTCATTTCCTGGCAAGATCATTGCCGCTCCTATTACGATATCCAGAACGTTTGTAACGTATTACCAGGCTAGTATTCGGCATGCTCTCTTGTTGATAGTGCCAGATGTGGGCCAATCTCTTCTATTCACCATCTCTATGAGATAAGGAATGAAATCATGAGCAAAGGGCAAAAGAGCAATAAAGAAAATAAAAAGCAACCGGCGATGACCGCAAAGGAAAAGAAGGCGGCAAAAAAATCCAAAAAGGATGCAAAAAATGGGCGGAATGGTCTTTTGGAATGAGACAGAAGTGTTTGCTATTCAAAGGTCATAAAAAGTGAAACTAATAATTGAAGAAGATCTTAAGTTGAGGGTGCGACGATGCGATTAAGTTTTCCAAACCAGTCCCGAAGCTTTGACGAGAGTAACTGTGGTGTTTGTTTTTGGGGCTATGACAGCACAATTGAAGTTTCCTTTTTTGTAGAAACAGATGCACTCAAACGATTGTGCCCATTAATGAGTGATGCAGAAGTGGGATGTCTGCAGGCATTTGATACTGTTCGTAAAAAAATTCATGAAGTTGCAAACAAGATCTATGTGCGTGATGGAAACGGTGCATATTCATATACCCTGAGCGCGAAGGATTTTTAATAGGTATAAAAATGATCTTCTAAGATGGATGGGCAATGTAAGCTAAGTATATAAAAGTGTATCTACTTGCTGTGTAATTGGATATGTTTTCACGCAAGCAGTTTCTCACTACACCGGGTACAAGTTATATATATCTGAGTAACTCACTGGCTTCGCCATCCAGAAAATAATTATCGTATTGTCTTGTTTACAACCTTCGGGAAAGACTTATTAATGCAATGTATTAAAAAACCAGAGTTAGTATTAACGTTATTCCTGATTCTTGTGACGTTGCTTGTCACATCAACAGCACCCGTGTTGGCAAAAGACAGTCCAGGAAAGCTGCCACCGAACGCACATGCCATGAGTTATGGTGATGGATGGGAATGTAATTATGGCTATAAGCAGGATAATGATGTTTGCAGTATGATCAAAGTGCCAGATAATGCGTATTTAAATTCTTATGGTAGTAAATGGGAATGCAAGCGTGGCTATCGGGAGAGTGGTGAGGTATGCATTGCTATCAATGTTCCAAATAATGCTTATTTAAACTCCTATGGAAATAAATGGGAATGCAAGCGTGGCTATCGGGAGAGTAGTGAGGCATGTATTGCCATCAAGGTACCGGCGAATGGGTATCTTGTTACGTCATCGTATGGTTCAGGTTGGGAATGCGATCGCGGTTTTCAGGAGAATGGTGATAAATGCGTTGCTATTAAGGTTCCTGCGAAGGCCTATTTAAAGGAATCTTCATACGGTCCCGGATGGAAATGCGAACACGGTTATCGTGCAGTAAATGGGGTATGTATGGTTGTGGCGGTGCCGGCAAACGCACACATTAATTTTTCCGGAAACGATTGGGAGTGTAACAAGCCTTATAAGAAATCGAAGAATAAATGTATATTGCTTTGATAGGGGACAGACCACGTTTTTCCTCACGTAGGCTTTTTCTGACACAAGTTTCAATTATTTCTGACAGTTATTCTCATTAATTTCTTTTTATAATTACGGCACTTAATCAATTGGCAACGCAAAGGAGCTGCAATGCCGAGAAGGGCGCGTCTTGTGGTGCCGGGTATTCCCTGGCACATCATTCAGCGTGGTAATAATCGTTCGGCCTGTTTTTATGCTGATGAGGATTATCATCGTTATCTGGATACTCTAAACGAGCAGGCACAGAAGTTTGAATGTCTGATACATGCTTATTGTTTGATGACCAATCATGTTCACCTGTTGCTCACACCCATGCATGAGAATAGTGCTGCGTTATTAATGAAGCATTTGGGGCAGCGGTATGTGCAATATATAAATCGTCGCTATCAACGTAGCGGTACGTTGTGGGAAGGGCGATTCAAATCCTGTTTAACCCAGAGTGAAGAATATGTATTGGCTTGTTACCGCTATATAGAGCTTAATCCTGTACGGGCGAATATGGTTGAGCATCCTGCGGATTATCCCTGGTCGAGTTATCGTTGCAATGGTCAAAGGGAGGTAAATCCGTTCATCACCCCACATGAGGAATATTTACGATTAGGCTCGACGGATGAACAACGCCATCAACATTATAGAGAACTTCTGCAAGTGCATCTTGAGCCGAATCTACTAGAGGAAATACGTTCGTCTACAAATGGAAATTATGCGCTAGGAAGTGAGCGATTCAGAAAAGAAATTGGACAAATGCTCGAACGGCGGGTCACACCGGGGAAAGCGGGGCGACCGATCAAAGAAACGTGATTTAAACGTGGTCTGTCCCCCTATTTTGAGTATTACCATACCTTGAAAAACCTTATTACCGTCTTATATACATTAAGTAGACTGGGTTTATTAACCACGGTATTTACATGACTATTAACTGAAACAGGTAAAGCAATGAAACGAATTATGCTATTTATATTGACCAATGTTGCCATCATGGTCGTTCTGAGTATTAC
>CAMYMO010000100.1 GCA_947259425.1 uncultured Ectothiorhodospiraceae bacterium
TGCTGGCATTTATTTGATCTAACGACAACGATTACAATTTTAAAAAAATAGGCACTAATCAGTAGATTACGTGTCCAAATAAACTCGTGGGTCATTCGAGCATAAACGTTAGATTAAAAAAACGCCAGTGTAAAACGAACGGCTGGCAGGGGAGCAACATGGGGCGTACATTTTCTATTATCATTATTATCGTGAGTCTGATCGCGCTCGGAATTTATTTTGCGATCAGCGGGGGGGATTTGCGTGAAGTTAAACTGGTTAATGTCGAACGGGGCGATATTAAAAGTGCGATTCGGGTAACAGGTCGGGTCTTAAATGATAAAACGGTCACCATGACCGCATTGGTGAATGGCCAGATCGAAGGAATGTTGGTCAAAAAAGGCGACAGCGTAAAAGCTGATCAAGTATTGGCTTATTTTGATGAACGTGAAGCCGATGCAAAGTTGGCAAAAACAAAAGCCGTTTTGGCACGAGAAGAACAGGCGGTTGAGGAATCAAGGGCTAAATACGATCGTTTAAAGAATGTTAAATCCTCTGGTGGTTCCAGTCAGCAAAATATTGATGATGCCGAGGCCGAATTGAAGGCTGCATTAACCCGCAGGCGGGTGGCGAGAGCCGACCTGAATGTGGCAACGATTCAACGTGAAAAGATTCAAGTTCGCGCACCTTTCGCAGGTGTCATTACTGAGAAAACAACTGAAAAAGGACAGTGGCTGGAAGCAGGAACAAAACTGTTTACCCTGGTTGGCTTAGAAGGAAGAGAGATCGACGTTAAAGTTGATGCTGGCGACAGTGGATCAATCAAAATTGGTCAGGTCGTTGATTTAAGTTGCGATGCTTACCCTGGATTGGTCTGGCAGGAAAAAATTCACTGGATAGCGCCCAGTATCATCCAGGATGAAAGTAATGCTGCAGTAAATACATTCTCAGTTCGTATCAGTCTAAGTTCACAAGCACCAAAATTATTATTGGGTCAACAGGTTGATGCACATATTGTTCTGGCCTTAAAACCAGATGTTCTTCGTTTGCCGTATTCGGCTGTGCAGGGTGAGTTAAACAACAACCATGTGTTTGTTATTCAAGATAACGTTGTTAAATCAAAAAACATCAAGACTGGATTAGAAGACGATCGCTATATTGAAATCATTGAGGGATTAGCGGAAGGCGATCAGGTTATTGTAACGGAAGGCAAACCCCTGGTTGAAGGTCAGACTGTACAAATCCGCGAATGATAAACCTGAAAGACATACACAAGTCATATGACATGGGTGATGTGAAGGTGCCGGTGCTCAATGGCATTGATCTTACAATTCAAACCGGCGAGTTTGTTGCCATCATGGGGCCATCTGGTTCAGGGAAAACAACACTTCTCAATGTGATTGGTTGCCTGGATTCGATCGATTCCGGCGAGTATTCATTAGCCGGTGAACAAATCAATACCTTAGATGATAAAAGTATGGCGCGAATTCGCTCGCAACATATTGGTTTTGTTTTTCAGTTGTTTAATTTGATTCCACGTATCAGTGCAAGGCGTAATATTGAATTGCCAATGATCTATGCCAACGTCAATAAGGCCGATCGATTTACTCGAACTTCAAATGCATTGGAACGAGTTGGCTTAATCGATCGTGCTAAACATGTACCGACCCAGCTTTCTGGTGGACAGCAACAACGCGTGGCGATTGCGCGAGCTTTGGTGAATAACCCAGAGCTGTTAGTTGCGGATGAGCCGACCGGAAGCCTGGATTCAAAGACTGGAAAAGAGATTATGCAGCTCTTTGAAAAATTAAACGCCGAGGGTGTGACCATCATAATGGTGACTCATGAAACCGATATTGCCAGTTATGCGCATCGACAGGTCCATCTTCTGGATGGTCGCATCGATCAGGATAATCGCTAAATGATTTCGTTACAGTTTTATTTTGATCGTTTATTACAGGCATTTTATGCACTACGTGATAACCGTTTACGCAGTGTACTGAGTATTTTAGGGATTGCGGTGGGTATTGCTGCGGTGATGGCCGTGGGTGCGGTCAGTAAAGGTGGAAGTTATTTGGTTTTTTCGGAATTAGAAACATTCGGTTTGAATTCCGTTTGGGTTTATCGTGATCGTAACGATAAAGATCCTAATCGTCGTACTCGCAAAGGTACGGGATTGGATAATTTTGACTATTATGCCTTTAAAGACGCCTGTTGTAGCTCCCTGGACAAGATCACCCCGATGGTATTTAGTCGCGAACGAAATATTATTCAAACCGGAAATCGTTACAGTAATGCCCGCGTATCGGGTGTAAACAGTGACTATCTGGATATTAATAATGATCGACTTATCCATGGAAGAAACTTCCGTCCATTGGATATCACCCGGCGGCGTGCATCTGCTCTGATTGGTCCGACCGTGGTTGAAGATTTATTCGGGCAGGGTGCAAATCCGGTAGGTAAAGATATTCGTATTGGCTTAAGGCGGTTTACCGTAATTGGTGTGCTTAAAGAAAAGAGCCGAGACTTTCTGGCCAGTATTGGATCGGCGGGTGGACAAGATGCGAATAATCGAATCTTAATTCCCTTTACCTTGTTTCAACAAATGAATGGTTCGAAGGCGATAAATTTTTTCCATTTAAAGGCCCGTTCACTTGAAGAGGCCGATTTATTAGCTGAGCAGGCCAAGGCCTTCTTGAAAAGGCGCAATGGTAAAAACTACCAATACAAGACGGATACCATGGCAACTTATATTGGTACGGCCGATCGAATCCTCTCCGGCGTGGCCATGATAGGTGTCGTTGCTGCATCAATATCGCTGTTAGTGGGTGGACTGGGAATAATGAACATCATGAGTACATCCGTTTTGGAACGAACTCGTGAAATCGGTTTACGTAAAGCGATAGGCGCCAGTCAGTCTGATATTTTAATGCAATTTTTATTAGAGGCCATCGTAATCAGCACACTCGGAGGCACCATCGGTTTAATATTGGGGGCAGGTGCCAGTACCGTCCTGGCGGTCGTCACCGATTTCCCGTTAACACCGACCCCGTTAGTTATTATCATCGCACTGGTTGTTTCGGTGATGGTGGGTGTTGCCTCAGGCTTTTTACCCGCGCGACGTGCGTCCCGGTTACACCCGGTTGAGGCATTACGTTATGAGTAATTAGTGCTGATTTTGTTACGATGAGTTTGGAATACCTATTAATCTATTTACTGGTGGGTGCCCTTGCCGGATTACTGGCTGGATTATTTGGCGTCGGTGGTGGACTGGTTATTGTACCCGTGCTGGTTTATGTGTTTAGCGCGCAAGGATTTGATCCACTGGTATTAGTTCATATGGCCATTGGCACGTCGTTGGCGACCATTATCATTACTTCACTTTCATCTGTGTATGCTCACCATAAACATGCTGCGGTACGATGGAATATCGTACGTAAAATGACACCAGGAATTGTGATTGGCGCGTTACTGGGTGCGGTGATAGCTGACTTAATGCCGGCCAATAACCTGCGTCGTTTCTTTGCGTTTTTCGAATGGATTGTTGGAATACAACTATTAATGAATCTCCGCAGCAAAGCATCACGGAATCTCCCGGGCGCTTTCGGATTATTTACTGTGAGCCAAATTATCGGCATGATTTCATCGATTGTTGGAATTGGTGGCGGTACGATGACCGTACCGTTTTTAGTGTGGTGCAATGTAAAGATGCGTGAAGCGGTCGCCACTTCCAGTGCCTGTGGTTTACCCATTGCTGTCGCCGGTGCCATCGGTTTTGTTGTTGTCGGGCAAACGAGTCAAGCTGAGATCGTTGGGAGTTTTGGTTATTTTTACATGCCGGCTTTCCTGGGCATCGTTGTTGCCAGTACTTTATTTGCACCTGTTGGAGCCTGGTTGGCTCATCGCCTTCCCGCTACTTTACTCAAGCGGATTTTTGGCCTATTTTTAATAGGGTTGGGTGGTTATATGTTCCTGGTATAGCGACTCCCAAATGTTCCAATTTGGAACTCCATTGCCCATCATAAAATTGTGATCAATATCCCGGAAAATTTGCTTGCGGAATATTTAAATTAATAAAAACAGTAGCTTAAAAACAGCTAACTAAATATGCAAGATTCCGGCTCAATTGATATACACACACTAAAAATGTTACATTGTGTGACATTGTTCACTTATTAACCGATATTGAGGCCTAACTGTAATGACACTAATTAACCGTTTAAGAGCGTTATCTGTTTCGAA